>CAZUVG010000069.1:8716-10274 GCA_964623765.1 uncultured Roseicyclus sp. | reverse complement strand
TCATGGCGTATCGTTCCTTCTGGAAGTTCTGGCAGGCTTGATCACCCGCCACGATACGCCGCCCTTTCAAACCCCGTCACCCATGTCCCGGCATAGCTCCCTGCTCTTTGCGCACGAAATCAACGCTTGTCCGCCTCGGTGCTCCTTCGCGCGTTGACACGATGTCTTGGCCGACAAGACGCCCCGCGGGATGCGGAAAAAACCACGATGGCGTCTTCGGCGAGGGGGCAACGGTAGTGTTTGGGACCGTTGCGCCAGAAGCCGGTTTCAAGCGAAAGATCGCATCGGTGTCCATCACTGCGATCGTTGTTCCCATTCTTCCCAGCTTCGATTTTCCGTCAGGCAAGCCGATGTGCCCCGTAGAAAGCCCGCATCGTCGCTCTTGGCAATCATGCCCGGAAGGTCAAACGGTCGGCAAGGTTCTCGAACCGATGGCGATCCATGCCTCGCTCTCGGCTATCGTGCTTTCCTTGGTTGTCATCGGTCGTTGAACAACTTCAGACCACGAAAAAGCACGGTGACCATCAGAACGGCGGGACGCTGCTCTATACCAAAACGCTCCGCGCGCGGCCTCGTGCACTACCCGGCGGGGCACTACCCGCCGGTGGCCGAACGCCCGCGATATCCGCCGGCTCAAGCGCGGTTCACGATCGCCTCGGCTTCGATCTCCACCCTGTGGTCCCCGATCAATCCCGCCACCCTAACCAGCGTATTTGCAGGTTTTGCGTCACCCAAGACCCGCCCGTGTGCGCGCGATATCGCTTCGACATCCGTCTCGTCGGTGATGAAGATCCGCGTCCGGGCGATGTCCTCCACCCGCCCACCGAGGGAGATCACGGCGGCAACGATCCGGTCCAGGATATAGGTTGTCTGGGCACCCGCATCCTGCGGCGCGACGGGCCTGTCCACCCCCGCGACCGCCGTCGTGCCCGACACGAGGATACGGTTGCCGATCCGCTGCGCCCGGCAATAGCCAGCGACGTCTTCCCAGTAGGAGCCCGTCACGACACGGGTCGCCGACGCCACGGCCGGTTCGGGCGTGAAGGGCTTCGGGATCGCATCAAGATGATGGGACAGGTCGCCCGAGGCTGTCAGGAAGGGCGGCTTTCGGTATTCATCGCCGCAATCGCCCGGGATCGGCTTGGTTGCGCCGAACGCGGCGTCCAGCGCCGCCCGGTCGTCATCGTCGAGCGAAAAGGAGAACAGCCGCAGATTGTCGGCACTGTGTATCGTCTCGCCCAGCCTCGCCCCGATGATGACGCCCGCGACCCGACGTTGTTCCAGAACCCAACGGGTGGCCACGTTCGCAATCGAAACCCCGTGTTTGCACGCGATCTTGCCAGCGGCCTGCAGAATGTCCTGGAACGCGTCCCACCCCCCTGCCGTCTTGATGAAGCGATGGTACTTCATCTTCGACCAATCCGCGATGTCGCCCGGTTCGGGCCGGTTCAGCCATTTCTCCGACAGGAACCCGCCGTTCAGCGTCCCATATCCCAGGATCCACGCACCGTGCCGGGCGCAGACCTCCGCGAGGTCGCCAGCGGCGCGCCTGTCGATC
>CAZUVG010000069.1:0-8706 GCA_964623765.1 uncultured Roseicyclus sp. | reverse complement strand
ATCAGCGAAAAGCTGACCTGGTTGGTCAGGATCGGCACGCCGTCCGACAGGGCAAGATTCAGATGGGCCGCATCGAAATTGGTGACGCCAAGCTCGGCGATCAGCCCCTCCTCGCGCAGACGCGCCAGTTCGTGGAGGGCATCGAGCCATTCCGGATGCTCGAAGGTCCACCAGTGGAATTGCAAAAGGTCGACGCGCTCGACTCCAAGCCGGGTCAACCGCTCTTCCACCCCCGCCCGCACCACGTCGCGTGTCATCGGCCCGGGTGGTGGGCACCACTTCGTGAAGGCGCGCGGTCGCGGGGCGCCGCCGCGCGACAACAGGTGTCCGGTGATGATCTCGGCGCTGCCATAATGGTCGGCCATGTCGAACGTGTCGAACCCTTCGGCGGCGTAGGCGGCAAGCCAGTCGGCACCGGTTTCCGGGTCGATCACCTGCCCGTCCTTCTCGATATCGGCGACCTGCCACAGCCCGGTCAGGGCGCGCGAGATCTCCAGCCGGTCTGATAGGATCAAACGGTCAGGTCGGTCGGGCATCTCGTTTCTCCTGCGGCAGAAGGAAATTGAATGAACGGGTGATATCGGCCTTGAGCGCCGCGTGGGCGGCGGGGCGGTCCTTGCGGCGCAACGCCTCCATCAACTCGAAATGGTGGACGTGCTCTTCGATCTTGGAGGCGGCGGGGCGGTTGATGATCAGGTTCAGGTAGGCCCCGTATTGCAGCCACAACGCCTCGACGATGGGCAGCAGAACCTCGGATCCGCCGACCCGGTAGAGCGTGAAGTGAAAGTCGTGGTTTGCAACGAGGTCGGGTTGATGCCCCGGGGCGTCGGGGACCCGTGCCAGCACCTGCTGCAGCGCGTCCTGGTCGGCCGGCGTCATTCGGTCCATCGCCTGGTCAAGCGCCAGCCCTTCCATCGCAAGCCGTGCGGCCATGAGGTCCCCTGCCCGGCGCGCATCGAAAGGCGGCACCATCAGTTTGCGATTGGGTGTATCGACCAGGGCCCCCTCCGCAACGAGCCGCCGAACCGCCTCGCGCACCGGCGTCATGGAGACGCCGAGCTGCGCCGCCAGGTCGCGCAGCGTGAGAACGTCCCCGGGCGCGAAGGCCCCGCGGGTAAAGGCATCGCGAAGGGCGAAGTATACACCCTCGCGCAGCTTGGTGGGGTCGATGCGGGAAATGGCTGGTGCAGTCATGTGGTGCTTGACAGAATCGGATTATCGTTGTGATTAAATATCACAGATCGCAGATCATACGACAAGACCGGAAAGGCGGCGCGATGGAAAAGGACGGGGACCGGGGATTCTGGCTCTATGACCTCAGGGTCGAGACCGTTCTGGATGGGCGCACCCCGGTGTGCCGCCACGTGGAGGGCGACGCGTTCCGCGTGATCGGGGAAAACCTCGTCTTCGATCAGCCGCACAGATTGTCGATGTACGCGCTGGCCGCCCTTCTGCCATTGCTGCCCGCCAAGCAGCGTATGACCGACGAGGATGACTGGATGAGCACGGATGCCGAGGTGGCCTGCCCCGACCCCCATTGCGGCGGGCGTTTGCGCATCATCCGCGAGGGCAAGCGGTGGTTTTCCCATGCCCAGACCACCGGCCTGCCCGATCAGCGCGGCACCCCCTACTGGCAGGAGACCGACGGATGAGTATTGAAACCGCCGATCTGCGCCCCGGCCACAGGATTTCGCGCATCATCAAGGGCGGCTGGCAACTGGCCGGCGACCATGGCGAGGTGCGGCGCGAACAGGCCATCGCCGACATGGAGGCCTTCCTCGACGCGGGCATCACCACCTTCGATTGCGCCGATATCTATACCGGCGTCGAAGAGATGATCGGCCATTTCATCGCGGATGTGCGCCGCAGGCGCGGGGCGGACATGGCCGACCGCGTGATGGTGCACACGAAGCTGGTGCCCGATCTGGGCAGACTGGCCGAGATTCGCCCTGACGAGGTGGAGGCCATCGTCGACCGATCGCTGAAACGCTTGCAGATCGAGCGGATCGCGCTTGTGCAATTCTACTGGTGGGACACGTCCATCGGCAATGCGGTCGAGGCGCTGGACGTGCTGAAGGACTGCCAGCAGAAGGGAAAGATCGCCAATCTGGGCGTGACCAACTGGGACACGCCGGTGATGGACCGGTTCTGCGACGCGGGCTTTGACGTGGTCTCGGCGCAGGTGCAATATTCGCTGCTCGACCGCCGCCCGGCGGGGGCGTTCAGTGACTGGGGCGCGCGGCGCGATGTGCAGATCCTGGCCTATGGCACATTGGCAGGCGGGTTCCTGACCGAGCGCTGGGTCGGCAAACCCGATCCCGGATTCGCCTTCGAGAACCGCAGCCTCGTGAAATACCGCCTGATCATTGACGAGTTCGGCCCTTGGGACCTGTTCCAGACCCTGCTGGAAACGCTTGCCTCCATCGGCGCCAAACATGGCGTGACACTGTCCACGATCGCGACGAGATGGGTTCTGGACCAGCCGCAGGTCGCCGCGGCCATCGTCGGCGCGCGCTATGCCCGCCACCTGCCCAAGACACTGGAAGTCTTCGATGTCGCGCTGGATGACGCCGACCGGGCCCGCATTGACGCGGTGGTGTCTCGGGCCAGCGGGCCCGGCGGGCCGGTCTACGGGCTGGAAGGCGACCGCAACAGCCGCCATGGCCGGATCATGAAATACAACCTGAACACCGACCCGGGCGACAAGGTACACGGATCATGACCGACATAGCCCTGTCCCTGCGTGACCTGACGCGCGATTTCGGCCCGTTCCGGGCGGTCGACGCTGTGACGCTCGATATCCGAAAGGGCAGCATCACGGGGCTGATCGGCCCCAACGGCGCGGGCAAGACAACGCTTTTCAATATGGTGGCGGGCAGCTTGACGCCAAGCAGCGGCAGCGTGTCCCTGAACGGGCTGGACATCACCGGCAAACGGTCCGAGGCGCTTTTCGCACTCGGGCTGGCGCGCACCTTCCAGATCCCGCGCCCGTTCCGGCGGATGAGCGTGCTTGACAACCTGATGCTGGCGCCCGCCGCACAGGTCGGGGAAACCGTGCATGGCGCGCTGTTCCGCCGCCGTCGCATGGCGGAACAAGAGCGGGCCCTGCGCGACAAGGCACAAGAGATCCTCGATTTCGTCACCCTGTCGCACCTGGCCGAACACCCCGCCGGCAAGATTTCCGGCGGGCAGATGAAGCTATTGGAACTGGGCCGGGCCCTGATGGGCGATCCCACTGTGATCCTGCTGGATGAACCGGCGGCGGGGGTGAACCCGACGCTGACCAATATCCTGATCGACCGGATCGAGCAGTTGAACCGGCGCGGCGTGACCTTCGTCGTGATCGAACACGACATGGATTTCGTCATGCGTCACTGCGACCCGGTCATCGCACTGGCCGAGGGCAAGGTCATGTTCGAGGGCACCTCGCAGGAGGCGCGTCTGAACCCGGAGCTTCTGGATGCCTATCTGGGGGCCCCCGCATGACGGCGCTGACCATAGAAAAACTGCAAGCGGGATACGTCCGCGACCTGCCGATCCTGCGCAACGTCGACCTGACGGCGGACCATGCGAAACTGACCGTCATCATCGGGCCGAACGGGGCCGGAAAGTCGACGCTGATCAAGGCGATCGCCGGGCTGGTCCCGGTCAGCGCCGGTCGTATCCGCCGCGATGGACAGGACATCACCGGACTGCGCCCGGACCTGATGGGCGAACACGGGCTGGCCTATGTGCCGCAGACAGACAACATCTTTCGCTTCCTGACGATCCGCGAAAACCTCGCCCTGGTGTTGCGCCGCGCCGCCGACCGGTCCGCGCGGCAGGATGAGCTCTATGATCTCTTCCCCGCGCTCCGCGACAAGCAGGGCGAGCGCGCGGCCGCGTTGTCGGGCGGACAGCGGCAGATGCTGGCGGTGGCGATGGCGCTGGCCAACCGGCCTTCCGTCATGCTGCTGGACGAACCCTCCGCCGGGCTATCGCCCAAGATCGCGGCCGAGGTGCTGGACCTGACCCGCGGGCTGACCGAACAAGGCGTGACGGTTCTGCTCGTGGAGCAGAACGTGAAGCAGGCGCTGCGCGTTGCCGACCACTGCTATATCCTTGCCGAGGGGCGCAACCAGATCGACGGGCCGGCGGCGCAAATCGCATCCGACCCGATGGTGGGCGAAATCTACCTTGGCGGCAAACGGGTGGAGGCGTCATGATCCAGAGCGTTCTCGACGGTATCCTCACCGGCGCGATCATATCGCTTGGCGCGATCGGCCTCACCCTGATCATGCATATGCTGCGCTTCGCCAATTTCGCCTATTCGGAACTGCTGGCCATCGGGGCCTATGCGGCGCTGGTCTTCGACCGGCTGCTTTCGTCCCTTGTCCCCGTCCTCGACGAAGCCTTTGCCCCCCTGAGCCTGTCCGGCGCGCTGGCGTTGTCCATGGTGATCGCCATGGTGCTGACCGGCCTGTCGGCCGTGCTCATCGACCGCCTTGTTTTCCGCCGCATCCGGGAAAACGCTGACCCGCTGTCGATGGTTTTCGCCAGTTTCGGGGTGGCGCTGATCATCCGCAACATCATCGTCCTGATTTTCGGACATCACGCGCAACTCTATTCGCAAGAGATCGCCCGCGCCCATGTGCTCAGCTACGATCCGCTGATCCTGATCAAGCCCGATCAGGTCTTCGTTCTCCTGCTTGCGTTGGTGCTGATGCTGGCGCTCCATCTGGTGCTGACCCGGACGACATTCGGATTCGCCCTGCGCGCCGTTGCCGAAAACCCATCCCTCGCCCAGGTCGCGGGGGTGCGCCTGTCAACGATCATTGCCGCCGTCTGGATCATCGCGGGCGCGCTGTCTGCCGCGGCGGGGACATTGTACGCGCTGACCAACCAACTCAACCCGATGATCGGCCCGGTCTTCCTTCTACCGATTTTCGCGGCGACCATCGTCGGTGGAATCGGCAGCGTCTACGGTGCTGTCCTGGGGGGATTCATCGTCGGAATCGCCTCTGGTCTGGCGCTGATGATCCTGCCTGCGGGCTATGCGCCGGCCATGCCCTTCCTCATCATACTTGCGGTTCTGGTCGTGCGCCCACAGGGCCTTTTCGGAGAGGATCAGCGATGATCGGAGTCGTTTCCTACCTGGCTTTCTTCCTGACCATGGCCGGGATCATGGCCATCGTTACCCTCGGGCTGAACCTGCAATGGGGGTACACGGGCCTGTTCAACGGCGGGGTGGTGGCGTTTTTCGGCGCCGGCGCCTACGGCACCATGCTGCTCGGCAGCGGGGCGGAACCCGGGCAGCTTGGCGGGTTCGAATTGCCCTATCTGGTCGCGCTCGGCGGCGGAATCCTGCTTGCGGCGGCGCTGGCCTGGATCGTGGGACTGCTGACATTGCGCCTCAGGCACGATTACCTTGCCATCTCGACCTTCGGGGTGGCCGTCGCGCTGGAGTCGCTGGCCCGGAACTCCCAGTGGCTGACGGGCGGAGCGCGCGGACTGAGAGGCTTTCCGCGTCCCTTCGAAGAGGTGATCGACAACAACACGCTCTACGGCCTCGTCTTCCTGGCAATCGTGCTCGTCACGCTGGCGCTTGTCTGGTGGGGGATCGAGCGGCTGGTGCATTCCCCGTTCGGACGCGCCCTGCGCGCCATCCGCGAAGACGAGACAGCGGCCCGCGCGCTCGGCAAGAGCCCGGCCCGGCTGCGCCTGTGGTCGCTGGTGATCGGCGCCGGGATCATGGGGGCGGGCGGCGGGCTCTTCGTCTCCTATACCGCCTTCGTCAGCCCGCAGGACATGCTGCCGATCCTGACCTTCCAGATCTGGGCGATGCTGATCGTGGGCGGGGCGGGCAACAATCGCGGCGCGGTTCTGGGCGCTGTCCTGATTTGGGGCGTCTGGACGCTGAGCGGGTTTGCCCTGACCCGGCTCGCACCGGAGTCGATGCAACTTGATGCGGGGTCCATTCAGTACATCCTGATCGGTACAGTGATTGTTACCATGTTGCTCTGGCGTCCCGAGGGCCTGTTGCCCGAGCGGATTTCCAGCAATCGAACCACGACGGCCGCCAAGGCCGCACCCACATCCAACAAGGAGTAGACTGACCATGAAAAGCTACATTCTCGGACTGGCCGGCGCCTCGGCGCTGGCGATAGGGCTTCAGGCGGGCACGGCGCTGGCGCAGGATTGCAGCGTCAATGTCGGCACACTGTATCCGACATCCGTCGACTGGGGCCGCCCGATTGCAGAAACCGCGCTCTGGATCGGAGACATGATCAACGAGGCGGGCGGGGTCGATGGCTGCGACGTCAACATGATCCTGCGCGATGACCAGAACGACGGGCGTGTCGGGGTCGATGCGGCCCGGTCGCTGGTCGATATCGACCAGGTAGAGTTGCTGATCGGCACCGTGTCCTCGGGCATCAGCATCCCGATCCTGACCTCTGTCACGGCACCCGCGGGTGTCATGCAGATGTCCTGCTGCTCATCCTCCACGCGGCTGACCGAAATCGCCGCATCGGGGGAGGCGCGCGGGCTGTGGTTCCGCACCTTCGCCACTGCCGACGTGCAGGCTGCCGTCGCCGCGATGCTGGCGCAGGACGCCGGGATCGAGAGCATCACCGTGGTCTACAAGAACGACGACTGGGGCCAGGATATCGGCCGCATGGCCGCCGCCGCATTCGAGTCCGTCGGCATCGAGGTGCACGCATCGATCGCCCTGAACGACGCGCAGCCCAGCTATCGCGCCGAAGCGACGCAAGCGCTGCGGGACCAGCCCGATGCGCTCTACCTTGCGCTATACCCCACCGAAGGCATCTCCTTCGCACGTGAATGGATCGGGCTCGGCGGCACGACGACGATGATCGCGGCGAACTCGCTTCGCTCGGATGATTTCCGCACCGCGGTCGGACTCGAAAATCTCGATGCCTTCACCGGCACCGACACGGCCAGCCCGCGCGTGCCGAGCGCCGAGGCCTTCGTCGATGCCTACACCGCCCATTTCGGTACCGCGCCGAGCGGCCCGGGCCTTGCCAACAGCTTCGACGCCACGGCGATTGCCTTGCTCGCCTATCACGCCGCGGGGCGCGACGCGACGGGTGTTGACATCGCGGCCGAGGTTCCGCGCGTCACCGACCCCGAGGGCGAGGCGATCCCGGCCACGGTGGACGGCTTCCGCCAGGCGATGGACATCCTGTCGAGCGGCGGCACCGTGTCCTATCAGGGCGCGACGGGGGCTGTGACCTTCGATGCCAACGGCAACGTGTCCGCCCCGGCGGTCTCCTGGGTCTTTGATGAGGACGGGGTTGCAGAGCAGACCTACTTCACCCTCGAAGAGGTGTCCGCGTTCATGGCGTCGATGAACTGATGCCTTCAGCCCCGGCCCTCGGGTCGGGGCGATTTCCTTCTTGCGCACCGCCGATGTCCACGCCTCAAACCACGCTCACCCTGATCGGCCGCGGCCGCATCGGGACCGAAGTCGCAAACGGCCTGCGCAGTTTGTCCGGCTACCGGTTGGTGGCGGTTCTGGGCCGAGACGCGCGCATGCTGCCCCGCGCCGACATCACCATCGACACTGCCGGGCCGGATGCCCTGCGCCGCTATGGCGAAGAGGCGCTTTCCCACGGCGCGCTCTGGACGGTCGGCGCCGCCGCCCTGATCGACCCGGCGCTGCATGAACGGCTGCACCGCGCGGCGCGGCAAGGCGGGCACGGATTGCGCTTGTTCACCGGGTGGATATCCGGGCCGTTGCTCTGCCCACCGGACCTGCCGGCAAGGCTATTTGTCCGGCAATATGCGCCCGGCCTTGCCGATCGTCCCGGCGTCCTGGTCCGCGGGCCGCTGGCCCACGCGGCGGAGCGGTTTCCCGACCACCTCAATACCGCGGTGGCCTGCGCGCTGTCTGGTCCGGGACTCGCGGCGACGCATGTGACGCTGACCTCCACACCCGAGGGCGGCGCGCACCGGATCGCCGCGCGGTTCGTGATGCCGGGCCAGACCATCCGCACCGATATCCGCTTCGACCGGCCCGGACCGCACCCTGTCGCCGCGGCCATCCTGTCGGCGCTGGCCCGCAGGGGGGCGCCGATTGGCATGGCCGGGGTCTGACCTCATCTCCTACCGGGGATGGCGTGTCCAGGGACCTCGGGTTGCGGCGGGATACCGGGCAGGCTCGCGCGGGCGGATGATCCAGCCCAACCGTTCAAGCGGGTCAAGACGAGCCCCGAGATCACCCGTTTGGAGGTCGTGCTGTGCGTTCGGCCCCGCTATCGCTGTGCAACGTCAAGGACCTGCTGCACGCGCGCGGCGTTGAGAGCCGTCACGAGTCGGTGCGGTATTGGTCGCAGCGCTTCGGCCAGAAGCGTGGCCAACCGTTCCGTCAAAGCGCGCGATTTCTTGGACCCACCCCATCCTGCCCAACCTCGCAAACCTGAAAGATGCGTTTGGACAAGTCGATCGCCATTTGCGGATCTTCTTCGTCGTGGATGTGCCCTCCAAAGCGGTTCCTTTGGACCTCATCCGTTCGGTCCGATGAAGCGAGAGAGGTCGGGTCTGATCCCTCTACCGCATGCACGGGAACCAACGTGCATATCCGGCCCACCGACTGGCCGACAGGTCGCGCCGCCACGGATGGCGCGCGGAAAGTGTCGTCACCAGGCAAAGCCAGCACGAATCGCACATTGGATCAGTGCTCGCCATTTTCGGTGGAGGAAGATG
>CAZUVG010000068.1:0-10288 GCA_964623765.1 uncultured Roseicyclus sp. | reverse complement strand
ATGATCATCGTGATCTCCGCCCGGGGCACCATGCTGACTCCGATCATCGCGGCCCCCGTCGCGCCGGTGGCGACAAGGGCCGGAACACCGGCGCCGACGACCTTGCCCGCGACGGCCAGAGCCGCGAGCGCTGCGCCTGGGCCGAGGGCGGAGGTGACCGTCGCGGGGTCGAGGGACAGGCCGATGCCGATGAAGAAGAAGGGCGTGAAAAGGTGGTACAGGCCGGTGAAGCCGGTCTCGAACGTCACGGCTTCGGGATCCCGGCTGAAGGCCAGCCCGGCGAAGAGTGCGCCGACCGCGGCCGAGAAGCCGAGCCATGCCGACACGCCTGCGATCGCGATCCCGATGCCTGCGACGAAAACGATCGTCTCGGGGCGCGTCGCGTACCGTTCGAAGGCGCGGGTCATCGGCTTTTCGACATAGAGCGCAAAGGCCGTGCAGAGCGCGCCGAAGCCGAGGAACTTGGCAAGAAGGAGGCCGCCCGTGGACAGAAGTGCCGGCCAGAGCCCACCGTCCGAGCCGCTCCGGGCGACCTCGGCGCCGTTGCCTCCAGCGCCCGCACCGGTCTCGTGCAGGATCGGAACGACGGCGAAGAGCAGGACCATCAGCGCGAGGCCGGACAGGTCGTCCATCTCGGCGACGTCCGTCAGAAGCTGGCCTTGCGGCGTCCGCAGCGCATCGTGCTGCTGCCACATGCCGACAGAGACCCCGATGCTCGTCGCCGTCAGCGCCACGGCCGCGATCAGGCTGGGGATCTGGTCGTAGCCCAGAAGCCACGACATCACGAAGTAGCCGGGCACGGCGGTCAGCAGGATGTTGCCCAGCCAGACGAGGCTGGCGCTGCCGAGCTGACGGCGCAGCCCGGCGAGGTCGCTTTCCAGCCCGACCCGGAAAAGGAGCGCGACGATGCCCAGCTCGGCCAGGACGTCGAACGCAGCATGGCCATCCCGGGAGAGGATGTCGAACCTGTCGTCCGCCTGCCGAAGCAGGATGCCCAGGGCGATGAAGCCGACGAGTGCGGGCACGTAGGTGCGGTCGAGAAACGCACGAACCGCGACCGCGGCGGCGATCAGCAGGCCGATCAACAGGATCAGAGACGACGTCGACTGCAAGGCGTGCGTCATGGCGATCTCCGGCCCCTCATCGACAGCGGAGCGCGCCGGCCTCGTCCAGGTAGCGGCTGCCTGTCGGCCGCAGCGCATCGTCGAACTCGTAGACGAGCGGCACGCCGGTGGGGATTTCGAGGCCCGGGATCTCGTCGTCGGGAATGCCGTCGAGGTGCTTGACGATCCCGCGCATGCTGTTGCCATGCGCGACGACGAGGGGGGTGCGGCCGGCCATCAGCGCCGGTTCGATCCGCATCTGCCAGTAGGGCAGCATGCGCGCGATGCAGTCCTTCAGGCTTTCCGTGCGCGGCAATTCGGCGTCGGGGAGGCCGGCATACCTGCGATCATGACCGGGGAAGCGCGGGTCTTCCTCGTCGAGGGCGGGTGGTCTCGTCGCGAAGCTTCGGCGCCATTCATGCACCTGCTCCTCGCCGACCTCGCGGCGCTTCTCGTCCTTGTTCTGGCCCTGCAGCGCCCCGTAGTGGCGTTCGTTCAGGCGCCAGTGCCGCTCGACATGCATGTACATGAGGTCGAGTTCGTCCAGGACGATCCAGAGCGTGCGGATCGCGCGCTTCTGTACCGATGTCAGGCAGAGGTCGAACTCGATCCCGGCGCGGGCGATCAGCGTCGCGGCCTGACGCGCCTCCCCGACGCCGCCGGCGCTGAGATCGACATCGGTCCAGCCGGTAAACCGGTTGTCGCGGTTCCACAGGCTTTCGCCATGGCGCAGAAGAACCAGTCGCGGCATTCGGGCACCCCGTCTTGCTGTGTCTGCTCCGCGTCGGCTGCCGATGGCGGCCGCGCGTGCTTCCGTCACCAACGTCGCGACCCTCGGTTCGGGTTCACCGCGGACGGAACTCGTTTTCATGGCTCGGGTTGCACCCTTTGGAACGGGGCGTGGGCCAGCGCCGGCGCAGCGAGAGGATCTCTGGCGACGTGGACGGAGAGTCAGGAATGGACGAGTCTGTCGGCCAGGGCGGCGACGGTATCGCGGCGGTCATCTTCGACATGGACGGTGTCGTGACCGACACGGCCGAGGCGCACTTCGCGGCGTGGAAGCAGGTCTTCGACGAAGTCCTTCGGGCATGCGGCGACGCTGCGGCTTTCACGCGGGAAGATTACCTCGCGCATGTCGACGGCATTCCCCGCTACGACGGCGTGCGCGCGTTCCTCCGGTCGCGCGGGATCGGGATGCCCGAGGGCGAGGAGGGCGACGAGGGGCTGGAGTCGGTGCGGGGCATTGGCAATCGAAAGAACCGGTACTTCCACGACTGGCTGGAGGAAAACCGGGTGCCGGTCTTCGACGATGCCGTCGAGCTGATCGACGGGCTCAAGAAAGCCGGCATCGGCGTCGGCGTCTTCTCGGCCAGCCGCAACGCGCCGCGGGTGCTGGAAAGCGCCGGTATCGCGCAGGTCTTCGGCGCCACGGTCGGCGGTGCGGATGCGCAGGACCTCGAACTGTCGCCCAAGCCGGCGCCGGACCAGCTGGAGGAGGTTGTGCGGCGGCTCGGCTGCGCGCCGGCAGAGGCCGCGGTGATCGAGGACGCCGTCGCCGGTGTGCAGGCCGGTGCAGCCGGACGCTTCGGCCTGGTGATCGGCGTGGATCGGCAGGAGGATTCCGGCCAGCATCGCCACGCCCTGCGGTCGAACGGTGCCGACCTCGTCACGCGTGACCTGCGACGGCTGTGTTTGCCCGAGGGGGGAGGGCTCAGGACTCTGGACCGGCTGCCGCTGGTCTGGGACCGGCTGGACGACGTCCGGGACCGGCTGGGATCGCGGCCGCTGTCGGTCTTCCTGGACTACGACGGCACCCTGTCGGACATCGTCGCCGACTACCGCGACGCCACGATCCCGGAGGACACCCGCAGCGCAGTCGCGCGCCTGGCCCAGCGTTGCCCGGTCGCCGTCATCAGCGGCCGCGACCTTGCGGACGTGCGCGAGCGCGTGGGCCTCGACGATGTGATCTATGCCGGCAGCCACGGCTTCGACATTGCCGGGCCCGACGGCCTCGAGGAACGCCCCGACGAGGCCGAGGGGTTTCTGCGCCCCATCGAGCAGGCCGCTTCGGACCTGCGCGAGGCGCTTTCGGGCATCGAGGGGGCCGATGTGGAACGCAAGACCTTTTCGGTGGCGGTGCACTATCGCCGGGCTGCCGAGACGACTCACGCGGCGATCGAGGACGCGGTGGACAGGATCGTGGGTCGCCACGAGACGCTGCGCAAGGGCCGCGGCAAGAAGGTCTTCGAGATCCAGCCCCGCGCCGACTGGGACAAGGGCCGGGCCGTCGCATGGCTGCTCGCGCACACGAGGCTGGGCGACGGCGACGCCCTGCCGGTCTATCTCGGCGACGACCTGACCGACGAAGACGCGTTCAGCGCCCTCGACAGCGCCGGCCTGTGCATCGCCGTCCGCGGCGACAGGCGTGCCACGCTGGCAGACTGCGCGCTGGCCGATCCGGAGGACGTGCGCCGCTTCGTCGAATGGCTGGCCGAACCGGATATGGGGGAACCATGAACGATTGGCATCTGAGGTATTCCGGCTACGATCCCCGGTCCGAGGGCCTGCGCGAAACGCTCTGCGCGCTCGGCAACGGGTACATCGTCTCCCGCGCGGCGGCCACGAACGCCCTGGCCGACGACGTTCATTATCCCGGCACCTACCTCGCCGGCGGCTACGATCGGCTGACGTCCGAGATCGCCGACCACCGGATCGAGAACGAAGATCTCGTCAACATTCCGAACTGGCTGCCGCTGACCATGCGGGTAGAGGATTGCGACTGGCTGCGCCCCGACGATGTCGAATATCTCGCCTGCCGTCAGGAGCTGGACCTGAAGGACAACGTGCTGATGCGCAGCCTTCGCTTTCGCGACCGGGCGGGGCGGGTGACCCGGTGGGAGGAGCGGCGCCTCGTGTCGATGCACGACCCGCATCTCGCCGCGCTCTCGGTGACGATCACGCCCGAGAACTGGTCGGGCGACATGCAACTGCGCGCCGGTCTGGACGGAAGCGTCATCAACTGGGGCGTGGCGCGCTATCGCGACCTCGCGAGCCGCCACCTTGAGACGCTGCATGCCGGGCGCGAGGATGGCGGCGTTCTGGCCCTGCGCTCGCGCTTCGTTCAGGCGCGGCGGGAGGTGGCGCTGGCAGCCCGGACGTCCGTCGTGATCGACGGCGGCCACGTTCCCCCGGCGCGCCCGGACGTCCTGCCGGACATCGTCGAGGAGGAATTCGATCTCGAGGCGAAGGAGGGCCGCCCGGTCGTCGTCGAGAAGATCGCGGCCTATTTCGACAGCCGCGACGCCGGTATCACCGAACCGCTTCACGAGGCGGCGAACCATGTCCGTCACGCCCACGATTTCCGCGCCCTGGAAGAAGAGCATGCACGCGCCTGGCATCACCTCTGGCAGCAGTTCGACATTCGCCTGGACGATGCCGACAGCGACGCGCAACTCAAGCTGCGCCTGCATATCCTGCACCTTTTGCAGACTGCGTCGGTCCATTCGGTCGACATGGATGTCGGCATCCCGCCCCGTGGCTGGCACGGCGAGGCCTACCGTGGACACGTCATGTGGGACGAGTTGTTCATCTTCCCGTACCTGACGCTCAGGATGCCGGTGCTGACGCGCGCGCTGCTGCGCTACCGCTACCATCGCCTCGACGAGGCCCGGCGCGCGGCCCGCGAGGCGGGCTGCAAGGGCGCGATGTTTCCCTGGCAGAGCGGCTCCAACGGGCGGGAGGAAAGCCAGCGCATCCACCTCAATCCGCGCTCGGGACGGTGGATTCCCGACAATTCGTGGCGCCAGCGACATATCGGGACAGCCATCGCCTACAATGTCTGGGAATACGTGCAGGCAACCGACGACCGCGATTTCCTGCGAGATTACGGGGCGGAGCTGTTCTGCGAGATCGCGCGGTATCTCGCCTGTCTTGCCGAGAAGCGGGCGGACGGGCGCTACGGAATCTGCGGGGTAATGGGCCCTGACGAGTTCCACACCGCCTATCCGGGCGCCGATCCCAGCACCGACGGCGGGCTCGACAACAACGCCTACATGAACTTCATGACGTCGTGGGTGCTGTCGCGCGCCGACGAGGTGCTCGAACTCATCCCGGCGGACGAACGGCGGCGGTTGTGCGAGCGGATCGGCCTCGGGCCGGCGGAAATGGCGCACTGGGAGGAGGTGAGCTGCAGGCTTTTCATCCCCTTCCATGGCGACGGCATCATCAGCCAGTTCGAGGGATACGAGAAGCTCAGGGAATTCGACTGGGAGGGCTGCCGCGAGAGACACGGCAACCTGCAACGCCTCGACCGCATTCTCGAGGCCGAGGGGGAGGACCCCAACGACTACAAGGTGTCCAAGCAGGCCGACACGCTGATGATCTTCTACCTCTTCAGCAGCGACGAGATCGGGCACATCTTCGACCGCCTCGGCTATGTCTTCGACCCGGAGATGATCCTGCGGAACATCAAGTACTACATGCGGCGCACCTCTCACGGCTCGACGCTGAGTTGGGTGGCCCATGCCTGGGTTCTCGCGCGGGCCGACCGGCAGCGGTCCTGGCAACTGGCTCTCAAGGCGCTGGACGCGGACATCGCCGACATCCAGGGCGGCACCACGAAGGAGGGCATTCATCTCGGCGCCATGGCCGGGACGGTGGACCTGATGCAGCGCTGCTATACCGGCATCGAGCTTCGGGCAGGCACGCTGATGTTCAACCCGCGCCTGCCCGAAGAGGTGAAGCGGCTGCGCTCGACGGTCCGGTTCCGGCGCCAGATCCTCGATTTCGAGATCACGCAGGAGGAGTTGACCGTGACCAGCCGCCCGATGACCGCGCATCCTGTCACGATCTCGTACCGCGGCCAGGGGCGGGAAATGAGCCCGGGCCAGTCCTTCACCTTCCGCCTGATCCCCGAGATCAAGCCGGACCGTTTCGTGCGCGAGCGCGAACAGGAACGGATGCGGGCGGATCGGCAGGAGCGGGTCGCGACGGCGGCAGGCTGAGTCGCGAGAGGTTCGCGGCGAGGGGCGCTGCCCCCTCGGCCCGGGGGGGCGCACCCCCGGAGTTTTCGGGCCAGGATGAAGGGCCGCCTGGTCAGTCGCGCTTGCCTCCGGGCAGGAGCCTGCGGAAGACGCGCAGCTTGGCGACCTGCCCCACGACGAGCGGCACGAGGCTGCCCACCGCGATCAGGAGCCAGCCCTCGCCGCTCGGCGGTACGGTGCTCAGGACCGGGCTCAGGCCCGGCAGGTAGGCGGCGGCAAGCGTGAGGGCGACACCGATGGCCAGCGCGACCCAGACATACTTGTTGGTCGTCACCTCGTTGCGGAAGAACGGCGCGTCCGGGTCGCGCATGTTGAAGACGTGCCAGAGCCGCGCGAAAGCGAAGGTGAGAAACGAGATCGTCACCGCCTCCTCCGCGCCGAGACCGAGCTGGAAGGCCATCCAGAAGACCGCCAGCACCGACAGCCCGATCACCGCGCCGTAGCCGCCGATCACGCCCCAGTGGAAACGGGTCAGGATCGGCTCCTTCGGGTCGCGCGGCGGGCGCTTCATCACGTCGGCCCTGTTCCCGCCCATGCCGAGCGCGAGCGCGGGAAAGACATCGGAGACGATGTTGATGTAGAGGATCTGCAGCGGCAGGAGCGGCAGGGGCGCGTTCAGCAGCGCCACCAGCGAGACGGCGAAGATCTGTCCCGTGTTGCCCGACAGCATGTAGATCACGAACTTGCGGATGTTGCCGAAGATCGTGCGGCCCTGCCGGATCGCCTCGACGATGCTGGCAAAGCTGTCGTCGCGCAGGACCATGTCGGCGGCCTCGCGCGCGACCTCGGTGCCGCGCCGGCCCATGGCGACGCCGATATTCGCCTTTTTCAGCGCGGGCGCGTCATTCACGCCATCGCCGGTCATGGCGACGACCTGGCCGTCATCCTGGTAGACCTGGATCAGGTCGAGCTTCTGCTCGGGGTCGAAACGGGCGAAGATCGGGGTCTTGAGGATGCGGCGCTTGTCCTTCTTCGACAGATCCTTCGCCGGCTTCATCTCGCTGCCGGTCATCACGGCGGCCTGGCCCGCATCGTCCACCAGCCCGACGGCTTCGGCGATGGCGCGGGCGGTGCTGGGCTGGTCGCCCGTGACCATCACCGCATGGATGCCGGCCTTGCGGCAGTCCTGCATGGCCTCGCGCACCTCGGCCCGCGGCGGGTCGAGCAGGCCGACGAGGCCGATCAGGGTCAGGCCTTCGTAAGGGTCCTCGTCCTCGCTGCCGGCGGTCTTCTCGGCGAAGGCGAGGGCGCGCAGCCCCTCGGCGGTCGTGGCCTCGTTGCGCTCCAGCCAGGCCTCGCGGCCATCGTCGTCGAGCTTTCGCCGCCTCTTTCCCTCAAAGACATGCGTGCAGGCCTCCAGCACCGCCTCGGGCGCGCCCTTCACCGCCACCCGGATGCCGTCCTCGTCCTCGTGGAAGGTGGCCATCATCTTGACGGAAGGGTCGAACTCTTCGCGCCGGACCTCCTCGTACTCCCTCACGAGTTCGTCGCGAAGCATCCCCGCCCGGCTGCCGCCCACCAGAAGCGCGATCTCCATCGGGTCGCCCGTGCCACGCTCGTCCTCGTCCGAGCCGTCGAGTTCGGCCGCGTTACAGAGCACGCCCACCTCCAGTGCCCGGCGGATCAGCGGTCGCTCCTTCGGATCGATCTCCTGCCCGTCGAGACGGAACGCGCCTCCCTCCTCTGTCGGAACCTCGACGTCGCCCTCGGGCAAGGCCAGGCGGGAGAGCGTCATGCGGTTCTCGGTGAGCGTGCCGGTCTTGTCCGAGCAGATGACGTTCGTCGCGCCCAGCGTCTCGACCGCCGACAGCCGCTCGATCAGCGCGTTGCGCCTGGCCAGCCGCCACATCCCGCGGGCGAGCGCGACGCTGGCAACGATGGGCAGCCCCTCCGGCACGGCGGCGACGACGAGGGCGACGCCGGTCTCGACCATGAGGAACAGCTCGCGCCCGGCGACAACGCCGATCACCGAGGTGACGGCGGCAACGATGACGATGACCACGAGCAGCCGCCGCGCCAGCCGGTCGAGCCGCTTTTCCAGCGGCGTCTCCTCCTCCTCGGCTTCCTCGGCAAGGCGCGAGATATGGCCAAGCTCGGTCTCCATGCCGGTCGCCACGACCACGCCCAGCGCGCTGCCGTTGCTGACGGACGTGCCCTTGAAGGCCATGTTCTCGCGTTCGGCGAGTTCCACCTCGCCCTCGATCGGGTCGGCCGTCTTGCCTTGCGGTACCGACTCCCCGGTCAGGGCAGACTCGTTCACCCGCAGGTTTCCCGCTTCGATCAGGCGCAGGTCCGCCGGAACGATGTCGCCCGCTTCCAGCAGCACGATGTCGCCCGGCACCAGTTCCGCCGCGTCGATGTCGCGCTCCTCGCCGTCCCGGCGGACGCGGGCGGTGATCCGCTCCATCTCGCGCAGGGCCTCCATCGACCGCGTGGCACGCAGTTCCGTGAAGAACCCCACGCCCGCGTTGATCGCGATGGCTACGAGGATGGCGATTCCCTGCACCACCTCGGAGAAGGCGAAGGACAGCGCCGCCGCACCGAAGAGAATGGCGAAGATCAAGCTCTTGAACTGGTCGACAAGGATCCGCCACGCGGAGCGGCGTTCCGCCTCTTCGAGCCTGTTCTCGCCGTGCTTTTCGAGCCGGCCTTGCGCCTCCTTGTCTGCAAGCCCCGTCCCGGCCTCGACACCCTGGGCTTCGAGCACCGCGTCGCCGGTCTTCTGATAGGCGTCTTCGACCATTCCCTTGTCTCTCCGGTCTTCGTCAGGATGCAACGAGGTTCGGCGCGTGGCCCGCGATGAAGCCATCGATATTCTCCCGCGTCGTGTCCATGATCCTTTGAACGGCCTCGCGCGTGTTGAACGCGGCATGGGGCGTGATCACGACGTTGCGCATCCGCAGCAGGATGTGGTCGGCCAACAGCGTGTCGAGATGGTGCTCGCGGTCGAAGTAGGAGCGCAGAAGCTCGGCTTCCTCTCGCAGGACGGGCTCCTCCGGCAGCACGTCGAGGCCCGCGGCGCGAAGCTTGCCGCTGGACAGCGCCCGAAGAAGCGACTCGGTCTCGACCACCGTGCCACGCGCCGTGTTGATGAGGACCGCACCGTCCTTCATCTGTTCGAAGGCGTCGGCATCGATGAGGTTGCGCGTCTTCTCGTTGCCCGGAACATGCAGCGAGACGACGTCGGACCGCCGCAGCAGATCGTCCATCTCCACGTAAGCGAACCCGGTCTCGCGGGCGACCTCCTCGCGCGGCTTCACGTCGAAGGCGAGCACCTTCATCCCGAAGCCCCGCGCGATGCGTGCCGTATGCACGCCGATGTCGCCGGTCCCGATCACGCCCATCGTCCGGCCCATCAGGTCGAAACCTTGCAGGCCACCCTGCGTGAAGTCGCCCCGACGGGTGCGGTCGACGGCTTCGACGACGTTATGGCTGATCGCGAGCAACAGGGCGAAGACATGCTCGGCCACCGTGTTCGCGCCGTAGCTCGGCACGTTGGCGACCGCGACACCGTTCTCGCGGCACCAGTCCATGTCGATATGATCGACGCCGGTCGAGCGGGTCGCGATGAACTCGAGGTTTTCGAAGCGGTCGAGCACCTCGCGCGAGAAGTCGGAATAGATGAAGGCCGAGATGATCTCGGCATCGCCGTGCTTCTCGGCGGCCTCGGCATCGAGTTCGCCTTCCTCGTAGACGATGTCGTGTTCCTCCTTCAATGGCTCGAAGGTCTCGCATTCCCAGGGTTCGACGTCGAAGATCACGATCTTCATTGCGCGGCCTCCTTCGCCTTCCAGCGGTCGGCCTCGGCTTCCGCCTCGGCGATCTGCCGTTTCACCTGCAAAAAGCTGTCGGGGCTGACCGAGATCGAGCCGATGCCCTGCCGGACGAGGAACTGCGCGAATTCCGGATGGTCGCTCGGCGCCTGTCCGCAGATGCCGGTATGGACGCCGGCCCGGTTTGCCTTGGCCAGCAGATCGGCAATGGCGGCCTTCACCGCGTCGTCGCGCTCGTCGAAGAGGCTTCGAAGCCGCTCGCTGTCACGGTCGACACCAAGGACGAGCTGCGTCAGGTCGTTCGACCCGATTGAAAAGCCGTCGAATCGCTCGGCGAAGCCCTCGGCAAGGAACACGTTGGCCGGGATCT
>CAZUVG010000067.1:0-10341 GCA_964623765.1 uncultured Roseicyclus sp. | reverse complement strand
AGACGTCGAGATCGACCGCCATCTCGCGCCGGGCCGCCGCGATCATCTCGAGCGTGGTGCGCGACAGCCCGAACGACGCCTGGCCGCAGCACTTGTGATGCGAGATCAGCACGCGGGCCCCGGTGCGCCGGGCGATGTCGAGGGTCTCGGCCACGGCGGAGACGACCCCGGTGCGCTCGTCCCGCATATGCGTCGTCCAGAGGCGGCCGGCGGCTGCCACGTCGGCCACCAGCGCGGCGATCTCCTCGGTCGAGGCATGGCGCGCGGGGGGATAGGCGAGGCCGGTGGACAGGCCGACGGCGCCGGCCTCCAGCGCCGCCGCCAGGTCGGCGCGCATCGCGTCGATCTCGGCCGGGGTCGCCGGCCGCGCGAGGTCGGTGCCCATGGCGCGAACCCGCAACACCGTGTGGCCGACGAGCGGCACGATGTGCAGGTCGGGTCCGCCGGCCTGCATCGCTTCGATGTAGTCGGCCATGCGCGGGAAGCGGTAGGCGTCGATCCCGCCCAGCAGGTCGAGCGGCGGCACCGGCGCGCCGAGCTCCTCCGGCAGGCCCGGGGCGAGGCTGATGCCGCAATTCCCCGTCACGACGCAGGTCACGCCCTGGCTGAGCTTGGGCCGCATCGCGCCCGGGGACAGCGCCGCCGCGTCATCATGGGTATGCACGTCGATGAACCCCGGCGCGAGGGCGCGGCCGCGAGCGTCGATTACCTCGTCGAACCGCCCGTCCAGCCCCGCTCCGACGGCGAGAATGCGCCCGCCCGAAACGGCGAGGTCGCCGCGCACCGGCGCCGCGCCGCCACCGTCGTGGAGCAGCGCGCCGCGGATCACGAAATCGCCCGCGCGTTCCTCTGTCGTGGCTTCCGTCGTTCCGCGCACCAGCTTGCCGCCTCTTGATTCCACATGTCGCATCCTCGACGCTGAAAAATGCGTTGCAGCATGTCAAGTCACTTGAAATTCTTCTTGCAGGCCGGACCTTTTGGCCGCTGGAAGGAAACGACATGCACGAAAACGGCACGAACGCCTCGACATTGACGGACCGGATCAACGCAAAATATGGTGATCTGACCGCCAGCGAACGCAAGATCGTCGATGCCTTGCGCGAAAGGCCCGGGGAGATCGCGGTGATGACGGGCAAGGAACTGGCGGAGCGGTCGGCCGTCTCGACCGCAACGGTTTCCCGTCTGTTCCAGCGTCTCGGCTATGCGTCCTACGAGGAAGCTCGACGGGCGGCGCGCGATTTGAGGGCATCTGGCTCGATTTTTCATCTCTTCGAGACCGGCGCACGCACCTCTCCCGAGCCGGAGCGACTCGTGGCCATGCATCTCGCGGAGGAAGCGCGCACCATCGAGGCGTCGCTGTCCGCACTCAACCCCGCCACGGTGCGCGAGATCGCCGCCGCCCTGGCCGATTCGCGGCGCGTCTGGTGCGTCGGCTTCAGGAACAGCCATGTTCTTGCCGAGTATGCCGCGACCCTGCTCGCCTCGGTGCGCCCAGATGTGCATCTGCTCGCACATGGCGGGCGCAGCCTCGCCGAACGGCTGGCAAGCATCGAGGCGGGCGACATCGCGCTGGTTTTCGGAATGCGTCGGCGCATGGCGCACTTCGCTCCGCTGATGCAGGCGATCGGCGAGAGCGGGGCCGGGATCGCGCTGCTTGCCGACCGCAGCCTGCGCATTTCAGACCTTGCCAGGCGCCCGGACTGGATGATCGTCTGCGCCATCGAGACGGAACACCCGATCGACAGTTTCGCCGGACCCTTCGCCATCGTACGATTGCTCTCTCTGCAAACCTTGCGGCAGCGCGAGACGGCGTCCCGTCTGACGCTGGAGCGGACCGAGCGGTTCCACCGCCTGCTGGGTGAACTCGAGTAAGGTGCAGCCGTCCGACGCCCGGCTGGTGTTCGTTGGCTTCCCGAGCTTCGCCCTGCGAAGGCGCGCCCCGACACGAGAGGGGGACGAGACCCGAACGGAAAGCGTCCAAGCCGGAAGAAGGTTGGACGAAAAGACCCCGAAAGGCACGGAAAACCTTTTGGAATGGGGGAGCACCG
Organism: uncultured Roseicyclus sp.; assembly: GCA_964623765.1. Taxonomy (GTDB): domain Bacteria; phylum Pseudomonadota; class Alphaproteobacteria; order Rhodobacterales; family Rhodobacteraceae; genus Roseibacterium. Next base: position 8,293 of record CAZUVG010000067.1, on the reverse strand, counting down.
GGGTTCAGCCGCGAGAGGCCGCGAACCGGATGAACTGCCGTCCTCAAGGTGTCAGCGCAGAACACAAGGACAAGCTTGACATGCCTCGATGCTGAGGTAGAGAGCAGCCGCCGCCTGATCCCCGGCTGCTCGGGTGGCGGTGTCGAGAACGTTCTCAGGGCCTTGGCGCCGGCAGTGGACGCGTGATCACTGGCCAACCGTCTTGCCAAGCCACCAGTGACTCGCCGATCCATGGCATCCCGTCGCGATTGAGATCGTAGAAGTGATAGCTTATCAGGTCAGCTCCGTCGTCGCGGCGTCTGAAGGCGGCGTGGCCCGGGCCGATCTGCGCACCCTGGCTCGCCAACAGCAGACTGCCGCGGCCGGCGCGCATGTTTCTGCCTTCTCGATCGAGAAACGGTCCCTCGACGCTCCGTGCCCGTCCGATGGACCAGCCCGCGACGACGACAACGCACTTGGTCCGGGCCACGTGTTTGGGGACGTTTAACTTGACCATCGAAGACCAGAACATGAGACGATCATCGCGAGAGCGCAGGCCCTGTAAAGGGGCCATCGCCGTGGCCATCGTGGCCTGTGCAATCGTGGGCCATTCGCCCGCCTTCTCGGACACGGCCCAAACCGGGCTCGTCCCCGCAAACGACGTTGTCGATGACCGGGAAGATGGAAGCGGCACGTTTCGCACGCATTGCCTCGAATCCCACACCAGCCATGACGACCCGCTGGTGTTTCCCGGACAGCCGGGTGCAGCGCATCACCACGTGTTCTTCGGCAATCCAGGCGTCGACGCGCACACCACCGTGGCGGACCTGAACGACGCGGGTCGCACGACCTGTGACGGCGGCACGCTCAATCGGTCCGCCTATTGGGTGCCTGCGCTCTACGACGAGCGCGATGAGCGGATCGAGTATGTCGAGCCGCTGTTCTACTACAAGACGGGCTATCATGTGCCGGCCTCGGCAATCGAGCCGCCACCGGAGGCCCTTCGGATGATCGCCGGGGATGCCCATGCGACCGCGCCACAGGGGACGCAGGTGGTCAGGTTCCGCTGCGCGAGCTGGCGACCCGAGCGCAGGTGGTTCGATCCCGGCGATCCGCTCGATCATGTCGACACCCTGCCGGACTGTCCCGAGGACGACCTGCTCGAGGTGCGCGTGGTCTTCCCGCAATGCTGGGACGGGCAGACCCTCTCCGCGCCGGATCACCGCAGCCACATGGCCTATCCGCGCGAGGCGACGCCGCCGGTGGCGGGAACCGGCGCCTGCCCGGCCTCGCACCCGGTGGCCATTCCTGAAATCTCCTACAACTTCGCGATCTACGTGACCGCCGAGACCGGTTCCCCGACGACCTGGCGCTTCTCCTCGGACCGGCCCGATGCCATCGCGCCGGGAGTGAGCCTGCACGCCGACTGGATGAACGGCTGGGATCCGGAGATCATGGCCATGATCGTCGAGAATTGCCTGCGGCCTGCCCGGGAATGCGGCGTCGGCTTGCTGGGGGACGGGACGCGCCTGCGGCCCGTCGTGCAGGACTAGGACACCGAGGTGCCTTGTGATCCCGCGTCCGGCCTGCGATTGGCGACATCGACGGCATCCTTCAGGAACCTCGAGCATCATGACACGTCGCGCCCTCGGTCCCCGAAACGAACGGAAAGCCCCATGACCGTCCGATCCGCCTTGCTCTCCCTCGCGTTGCTGCGTGCAGCGCCGTCACACGGGCAGGACATCATCGCCATCGCCCGCGGCTCGAGCGCATGCCCTCGATCCGGCGCTTCCGGATCTCGGCAGCAAACATCGGGCCGAAGCCATGCCACCAGAAACGGACCGCCACATGGCTGACGTCGACGCTGCGCTCACGCAGCAGGTCCTCGACGTGCCGCAGCGAGAGCGGGAACCGGACGTATAGCATCATCGCCAGGCCGATGATGTGGGGGCTCGTCTCGAAGTGCTTGAACGGGCCGGGTCGGGTCATGCACCGACGCTACCGAGCCCCCGTCCCGCCTAAAGCCGCGTTCCTCTGACACAGCCGCATCCAGAGCGCGACACGCCAGTGCCTATCCCATCCGCCCCAGCCCGATGATGCCGAACTCGCTCAGGCGGGGTTTTCCCTGAAATGGGACTGCATCGCGTCAAGGAGTCACACGAGACTGAAGCTGCTCGTAGTCGAAGGTCTCCAGCGTGTCGATTTCCACCGGATCGTAGGGAAGCTCGTAGCGGCGGTTCATGTCGCCGCGGTAGGCGTACGGATAGGCGTAATAGCCCCTGCGGCCGTAGGCGGCAGCATCGGCCACGATCGAAGAGATCGCCCCATCCTGAACGATCAGGTCCGCGACATAGCCATAGCGCGCACCATCAGAAAGATAGGCGTAATCTCCGATCAGATCGGTCGCCTTGAAAATGCCCGATCCCGCGACGAGATCGTCATCGACCGGCTGCGTGGCGTCGGTATCGGCCGCGTCGATCACCTGCTCGTCGAACGTGTAGTCGCCAAAGATGTCGTAGTCGTCGACCGTCTCTTCCGTCACCGGAATCTGCATTCGCTGAATGCCCGCTTCCATTGTCACCTCGTTCCAAGGGACATGCACATGGGTGTCAAGAATGTCCCAGAACCCGCCGACTTCGGCGATGACGCCGAGCACTTCTCCGTCGTTGGAGAAAATGACATTCTCAATGTCTCCGATTTCCTCTCCGTTGGCATCGACGACTTCGGTCATGGCGAACATGTTCTCGACGCTCCAACCTTCGGCATAGAGCGGGTCGTAGCTCCAGGAGGATAGCACCTGGACGCCGTCCTGCTGCTGCTGCCGTTCCTGCTCCTGCGCAGCGGCCGGCATGGCGACGATCAGGGTGCATATGCTCGTTGCTGTCTTCAGCGTATCGGTCGGCTTCATTTCGGTCTTCCCGTTGCGAATGGATGTGACGGACATAACAATCCGGCCCCCTGCAATGTTCCTGTCGGATCAAGTCTGGCCGATGAGAGTCGAGCGCCATCGCGACCGCACGCGCGTCCGGAACATCTTGCAGGCCGTGGCGCGCGTTCCCGAAAACGACGTGTCACGAAAATGGAGGCGGCGCCCGATTGCCGGGAACATTGCCGCGACCGGTGATGTTTCCCGGAAAGCGATGCACCGGACACGAGGCGTTCCCGGCAAGAGGCATTCCGGCAACGCGCTCCCGGAAAACCAAGGGAGAAGGAAAATGAACATCCATGACCTCATGACAAAGGATGTCGAGTTGATCGACCCGAGCACGACCCTGCGCGAAGCCGCCGAGCGCATGCGCGACCAGGACATTGGCGCCCTTCCGGTCGGCGAGAACGACCGCCTCGTCGGAATGGTCACCGACCGCGACATTGTCGCACGTGGCGTCGCATCCGACCGGGCGCCCGGTGAACTGACCATCCGCGAGGTCATGTCGGACGGTGTCTACTACTGCTTCGAGGACGAGGATGCACATCGCGCCAACGACGTCATGGCCGAACACAAGGTGCGCCGGCTACCGGTTCTGAATCGGGAAAAGCGCCTCGTCGGCATCGTCGCAATGGCCGATCTCGCACGTGACGGTGCCGTCGATGACGCGCTCAGGAAGGTATCCGAACGCATGCCCGACCCGAGGGCTTGAGCATTAAGGCGCGGCGGCGGATGCGCGAGCATCTCGACACAGAGCTTCCGGCGCCGAAGGCGGCAATCGTCGCCCGTTTGGGAAACGGCAACGCTCCACTGTCCAGCACAGCATTCGGTCATGCTGACATAAATCGGAGGTCGAAATGACCCAGACAATCGAATCCGGCGAAATCCATTTCTTCTATCGCGCGAAGATGGACACCGCCACGCCCTCTGACGCGGACGACCTGCAACGCATGTATCTGGCGCTGGTGCCCGACGATCGCAAGCGCGCGCGCCTGTTCGTCGTCGGGCGCAAGCAGATGCCGCAGATACACCCCGGCGAGTCCCGGTCGACGGAGCGCAACTGGCTGCTGCTGACCGAGGTCGGCCCCCCGGCCGATCTCGGCAAGGCGCTCCGGCCCGTGCGCTACGAGACGAAGACCAGGGGCGAACGGCAGACGCCGCAGGCGATCCCCGTCGGCTCCGGCCGCTACGTGATCGCGCCGCGCGACGACTCCACCCAGCTCGCCTACCGCCTCGACGCCCCTAAAAGCCTTGGCGCGGCGCAGAAGGCGCTGAACATCGAGGACGAAGCGCGCTACGTGATCGCGGTGAGGAATCCATCGGTCAAGGTGCCGGGATTTCCCGACGCTGAGCCGGACTACCCGAAAACGCTTTCGGAGAAGTTCGCCGACGAGCGCTGGATCGACGTGTCGGATCCGCGGCTCTTGGACCATGAGAACGCGCAGCTTGTCCTGATCGGCGCCGAGACCGAGGCCGAGCCGATCGAGATCGGCTCGAACGGCAAGGCGGACCCTTTCGCCACCTTCGACCTGGATCGCGACGCGTGGCCCGACGAGGCGATTCAGAAGGGCAGCTTCGCCGAAGCGACGGGCGAGGCCGAGCCGGTCGCATCCGAGAGCGACCGCAGCAAGGGCGGGCGGCGCGGCGGCCCGGCGGCGGCGGACACCGATTCCGCAGCCGGCGTGGCCTCGGCGCTGAAGGGCATCTCGCTTCCCGCCGATCGCGACGGGCTTTTGCGGCAGGCCCGCGACAACGACGCGCCCGACGCGGTGATCGACCTGATCGAAAGCCTGCCGGACAGCAAGTTCGAAACCATGGCCGATGTCACCAGGGCCGTGGGGGAGGTCCGCTGATGGCCCGGCATCGTTGCGAGATCTGCGGCGCGGAGTTCGACACGCTATCCGAATTTCGCCGCCACATGCAGACGTCACATCCGGAGCGCGCGCCTTCGGCTGCCGATCTGGAGCATGCGTTGTCCGGCATGGCATATCCGGCGTCCCGTGACGCGTTGGCCCGCCATGCGCGCGACGGCGATGCGCACGAGATCGCGGACATTCTGGAGAGGTTGCCCGACCGGGACTATCGCGACGCCGCAGATGTCGCCCGCGCATTCGGCGGCCTTCGCGCGCACGAGGATAAACCGGACGACCAGCCGAGCCGGCGTGGCGGCGAGGCGGCGCTTCGGACCGGATCGCTGTCGGCGGCGCGGTTCGCGAGCCTCTTTTCCGGCATGGATTTCCCTGCATCCGCAGAGGATCTGAGGTCGCACGCCCGGGCGCAGGCCAGCGACCGCGAAATGGACCTCATCTCCCGCCTCCCGGATCGTCGTTACAGCGACATGGCTGACGTCGCAAAGGTCTTTGGCGAGGTGAAGGAGGCAGACCGGACCTGACCGGGCGCGCCGTCCGGACAGTGTCCCCAACCCGAACATGGAGACTTGGCACATGGCGGATTTCTTCTTCTGGTTCCTGATCCTGTTGCTCGTCGTGACGATCTTCGCATGGCCGACCTGGCCCTACACCTACGAGCGCTGGCCCTACCGTCGCGGGGGTGGCTACCGCTACGCCGCAAGCGCCACGGCGGCCGTCATCGCGATCTTGATCCTGGTTTTCTTCTGGCTCGGCCTTCTGGCCATTGCCTGGCCGTGGGCGCCGGCACCCGTCGTCGTCGACTGAATCGCCGAAACGCCCGCCGCGCGGGCGTCGATTCTGGAAAACGGAGGATACATCGATGAATTTCGAGACCCTTGAAGACCTGTACATGGCCGAGTTGCAGGAAGGGCGCTCGGTCGAGGCTCAGCTATCCGAGGCCCTGCCGAAGATGGTGGAAGCGGCAAGCGCGGAAGACCTCAAGCACGCGCTCGAGGATCATCTGGCGCAGACGCGGTCCCAACTCGCGCGGATGGACGAAATCCTCGGGCGCCACGGCACGGATGCGCGCGCGCACAGCGACCAGTCGATGCAGCGGATCATCGCCGAGGCCGACAAGTGGGCCGGCATGGTCGACGATCCGGCGTGCCGCGACGCCGGGCTGATCGCCTCGGCGCAGCGCATCGAACATTACGAGATCGCGGTCTACGGAACGCTTGCCACCTGGGCCAAGCAGCTCGGTCTGGAGGAGGATGCCGAAACGCTGCGCACGATCCTTGCAGAGGAGAAGTCGGCCGACGACACGCTGACCGAGCTGGCCAAGAACGCCGTCAATCCAGAAGCGATCGCCTAGACGCAAGAGCCGGCCTTCAGGGATGACGCCCCCCGGCAGCGCCTGATTAAGGAGACATCACATGAGCGAGACCGGCCTGCCCAGTTTCGACAGGACACTGCAACTGACCAATACCTGGCTGAACGAGATCGGCGAGACGATCGGGCCGGACACCCAGCGGCAGTACCACGCGCTCCGGTCCGTCCTCATCGCGCTCCGCGATCGCCTGACGGTCGAGGAGGCCTTCCACCTGAGCGCGCAGCTTCCGATGCTCGTGCGCGGGGTCTATTGGGAAGCCTATCGGCCCGTGCACAAGCCGGAGCGCTTCCGCTCGCGCCAGGAGTTCCTCGACAAGGTCTCCGAGACGCTGGACCCGGCGGACCCGGTCGACCCGGTGGACGCCGCACGTGCAGTCTTCGCGGTTCTGGCGAAGCATGTGCCCGAGGGGGAGCTTCGGCACGTCATGCACATGCTCCCCGAGGAGATACGCAACCTGTTTGCGGCGAGTGGATGACTACGGGCGCGTGCGGGGTTCGATACCGGCCGTTTCCCCCATTGGGCACCGGGGGCTGGTCACCGACCTGTAGACCGAACGCCCCCGACGCAGGTTTCTTCCGCGCCCGGCGACGCCGCGCCGGCGCCACGTTGCCCAACCAGACCGGAGTGTCCGATGCCCGACATGACCGAGGACCGCAGCCGGATGGTCGACATCCAGATCGCCCGCCGCGGTGTGCGCGACGCCCATGTGCTCGACGCGATGCGCAAGGTGCCGCGCGAGGTGTTCGTCGCCCCCGGCATGGAGGAGTTCGCCTACGAGGACGGTCCCCTGCCCATCGGTCAGGGCCAGACCATCTCCCAGCCCTACATCGTCGCGCTGATGATCGAGGCGGCGGGCATCCGCCCCGGTGACAACGTGCTCGAGATCGGTGCGGGCTCGGGCTATGCAGCGGCGGTCATGGGCGAGATTGCCGCCCGGGTTCACGCCGTCGAACGCCATGCGCCGTTGGCACAACAGGCGCGGGAACGCCTCGCCAAGGCGGGCAGCGCGTCGGTGACGGTGCATGTCGGCGACGGCACGCTGGGCTGGCCCGAGGCCGCGCCCTTCGACGTGATCGTGGTGGCGGCGGGCGGGCCTTCGGTACCGGAGGCGCTGAAGGAACAGTTGAAGGAAGGCGGGCGGATGGTGATCCCGGTGGGCGAGGCGGAACTCGGCCAGTCGCTGCGCCGCCTCACCCGCACCGGCCCCGGGAGCTGGGACGAGGAGGATATCGGCGCGGTCCGCTTCGTGCCCCTGATCGGCGCGCAGGGCTGGACCGAGGACGGGCGCCGCGCCGCCTCCAGCCATGTGGCCGGGCAGAACAGCGGCAAGACGCTGGCGCAGATGATCGCGGACGCGGCGGAGCCTTTGCCCGATATCGAGGATCCGGGGTTCGGCGCACTCTTCGACCGCTACGCCGACCGCCGCGTGGTGCTTCTGGGCGAGGCCAGCCACGGAACCTCGGAATTCTACCGTGCCCGAGCCGCGATCACGCGGCACCTCGTGGAGAAGCACGGCTTCACCATCGTCGCCGTGGAGGCCGACTGGCCCGACGCCGCCGCGATCAACCGGTACGTCACGCATCAGGCCGCGCGCGAGTTCGAGGATCCCGCCTTCACCCGCTTTCCCACGTGGATGTGGCGCAACACCGTCATCGAGGGTCTGGCCGAGTGGCTGCGCGCGCATAACGGCGGGGTCGCCGACCCGGATCGGCAGGCCGGCTTTTACGGTCTCGACATCTACAACATGCGTGGCTCCATCGCCGCCGTGCTGGACTATCTCGACGAGGTAGACCCCGAGGCCGCCCGCATCGCCCGCGAGCGATACGGCTGCCTGACGCCTTGGCAGAAGGATCCAGCCACCTACGGCCGCGCGGTGCTGAGCCAGCGTTACCGCGACTGCGAGGGCGAGGTGGTGGCACAGCTCCGCGACCTGCTGGAGCGTCGGCTCGACTACGCGGCGCAGGATGGCGGAAGCTTCCTCGACGCGGCGCAGAATGCGCGCCTCGTGCGCTCGGCAGAGCAGTATTATCGCATCATGTATTACGGCGGCGCCGAAAGCTGGAACCTGCGCGACAGCCACATGTTCGAGACGCTCGAACATCTGCTGGAGGCCCGCGGCCCGGACGCGAAGGCGGTGGTATGGGCGCA
>CAZUVG010000066.1:0-10465 GCA_964623765.1 uncultured Roseicyclus sp. | reverse complement strand
CCGGGCGTTTGTCCTCCCGGCAGGACCCGATGGAACGCGGGCAACCTTCGCCTGGGGGCCGACCGCCACTGGGCCCCGGGCCGCGGCACGATAAACTGGGCGAGCGTCTTCTCGGCCATCGCCGACGGCCCTGCCAACCCGCATCTCGTGCTGGAACTGCGCGACCGCGATCACATCCCCGACGCGATGACCCACCTGGAGCGCGCGGGCCTTGCCGTCTGACCGTGGTGGGCGCGGCCTCCATCTTTCGCCGAGTACACACTTCGCGTGCCCCGGTCCTGCGGATCGCGGGTCAGGCGACGCGCCGCCCCGCCGACCAGACACCGCGCAGGATCGGCACGCCTCTCGTCATGCGGAAACGCACCATGTCGGCGCGCATCCCCTCGACCAGCACCCCCCGGTCGAGAAGGCCGGCAGCCCGCGCGGGCGCGGCGCCGACCGTGGCCATGGCGCGCGGCAGGTCGCGCCAGACCTCCGAGAGCCTCACCGCCGCGTAGAGCAGCGCAGAGGGGACGTAATCCGAGGAGACGATGTCGAGCAGGTCCGCCCGCGCCAGCGCCTCGGCCGAGACGTTGCCGGAATGCGACCCGCCCCGGATGAGGTTCGGCGCCCCCATCATCACCGCGATCCCGTACTGGTGGCAGGCGCGTGCCGCCTCCTCGGTCGTGGGAAACTCCGCCAGCCCGATCCCGTGCGCGGCGGAGCGCGCGACATGGGCCGCGGTCGTGTCGTCGTGGCTGGCCAGGACCGCGCCGAAGCGTTGCGCGGCATCGACGGCCGCCTGCTCGTGCGCCTTCCGCACCCGCGCGCCCAGAGACTGGCGCGTCTCGACGTGCTCGGCGAACTTCGCCTCCGTCATGCCGTGCTTGCCCATCATGTAGGTGCGGTACTGGCCGATATCGGCGAACTGGCGCTGGCCGGGCGTGTGATCCATCAGGCTCACGATGCCGATGCGGTCCGCCGGGCCGAATTCCACCAGTTCCTCGGACAAAGTCTCGGAGCATATCTCGGCGCGCAGGTGAAGCCGGTGCCCGATCTTGAGCGCCCCGGTCTCGCGCAGCGCCAGAAGCTCCGTCGCCACCTGCCGGGCGTAGCGCATCCAGCCCGTGCCGCCCTTCCCCTCGATCGAGCCCACCCGGATCGCGTCGAAGACGGTCGTGATCCCGCAGGCGGCGAGTTCCGCGTCATGCGCGACGATCGCGGCGTCGTGCGGCCAGTCGGCCGACGGACGCGGGCGGATGTGGCGCTCGAGATTGTCGGTGTGAAGCTCCACGAGACCCGCGGTCACGATGTCGCCCTCGCAATCCTCCGCCCCGCGCGGCACGTCGCCCCCGCGCGCGATCTCCACGATCTCGCCCCCGCGGAAGGAGATCCGCCCGTGCACCTCGGCGCCCGGCAGGATAAGGCGGGCATTGGCGAGGGTCAGGGTGTCCGGCATCGCGGATTGGTCATTCGGCATGGAGGTCCCGATCATGTCTGAGAGCGGCGAAGGTTTCCGGCGCTACGGCATCTACGTCGTGCCCGAGGGCGCGTTCCACGAGGCGGGCGCAGCGTGGCTCGGCTGGGACGTGGTGCGCGGGCAGACGGTCGCGCATCCCGAGGTGCCGGACCTTCCCGGCGATCCCGCGGACCTGACGGCGACGCCACGCAAATACGGATTCCACGGCACGGTCAAGCCGCCCTTCCGGCTGGCCGAAGGCACCGAGGCCCACAGCCTGAAGGCGGCCATGGCGGCCTTCTGCGCCGTCCGTCCGCCCGTCGAGGTGCCAGCGCTCGCCGTCCGCCGCCTCGGCGGTTTCGTGGCCGTGGTGCCCGCAGCGCCCTGCCCGGCACTCGCCGACCTCGCCGCCGCGGCCGTGGCCGCGCTCGACCCTTTCCGCGCACCACCCACCGGGGCCGAACTCGCCCGCCGCCGCAAGTCCGGTCTGTCCGAGCGGCAGGAGGCGCTCCTGCAGGCGTGGGGCTACCCTTACGTGATGGAAGAGTTCCGCTTCCACCTGACGCTGACCGGGAATCTGCCGGTCGCGGAGGCCGAAGCCGTGCGGGACGCTCTCGCGGCACACCTGAATCCCGTCCTGCCGGCACCCTTCCGGATCGACAGCCTTTGCCTTGTGGGCGAGGACGATGACGGACGCTTCCACCTCGTCCACCGCTACACCCTCTCGGGGTAGAGCGCCGCGAGCGCGGCCTCGACCGCGTCCTTTAGCGCGCCCGAATTGTCGATCCCGGTGATCGTGATCCCCTCGGGCACCGGCGGCGCCGGCCGCGCGAGCCGGCGCGCGATCTCCGCCGCGCTTTCCCGTCCGCGGCCCGAAAGGCGTTCGGCCAGCACCGCGGGCCGCGCCGTGACCGACAGGACGTGCAGGTTGGGGAACCTCGCCCGCGCACGGCCCAGAACCGCGCGCGACAGGTTCACCAGCGCATCGCGGCCCTGATCCAGCACATCATCGACGTCTGCCGGCACGCCGTAGCTCAGTCCGTGCGCCTGCCAGTGCAGCGCGAAATCGCCGCCCGCGGCGCGCGCGGCGAAGAGCGCGGGGCTCACCCCCTCGAAATCTTCCCCGCCCGCTGCCTCGGGCCGGGTGATGACGCGGCGCACCCTGTGCAGCTCCGGCCGCCGCGCGCAGAGCGCCGCCATCAGGCTGTCCTTGCCGACCCCCGACGGGCCGACGACCGCGATGAGACGGCCTGCCGTCATGCCGCCCGCATCGGCGAGAAGGCGGTGACGTCGATCTCGCGATCGGCGACCCGCGAACGGGCATCGAGATCGTGGAAGATGCCGACGATGGCCGCGCCGCCCGCCTTCGCCTCATCGATGAGGGACAGGACGGTCTCCCGGTTCTGCGCATCGAGACTTGCCGTCGGTTCGTCCAGCAGGAGCGCCGGATAGGCATGGGCGAAGCCGCGGGCGATGTTCACGCGCTGCTGTTCGCCGCCCGAGAAGGTCGTGGGCGAAAGGCTCCAGAGCGCCTCGGGAATGCGAAGCCTGGTCAGCAGGTCGCGTGCCCGGTCCCGGGCTGCCTCCTCCGCGCGGCCCAGCGCCAGAAGCGGCTCGGCCACAACGTCGAGCGTGGGCACCCGGGGCACGACACGCAGGAACTGGCTGACGTAGCCCAGCGTCTCGCGGCGGAGCTTCAGGATCTCGCGCGACGTGGCCTTCGTGATGTCGAGCCCGCCGATTCGCACGGCTCCGGCCTGCGCGAGGTAGTTTCCGTAGAGGATGCGCATGACGGTCGACTTCCCCGCCCCGCTTTCGCCCGTCAGCGCCACGCATTCGCCGGGCGCCACGGAGAATCCTGCGCCCGCGATCACGGGGATGGTCACGCCGCCCTGGTTGTGGAGGGTGAAGGACTTTCCGAGGTCTCGCACGTCGATCATGGCATTCTCCCTCACACCTGCAGGACGGAACTGACGAGAAGCTGCGTATAGGCCGCCTGCGGGTCATCGAGGACCTGGTCGGTCAGGCCGGTCTCGATCACGTGGCCGTCCTTCATCACCATCAGCCGGTCGGCCAGCAGCCGCACCACGGCGAGGTCATGCGTCACGACGATCGCCGACAACCCCATGCGCCGCACGAGCCCCCGGATCAGGTCCAGAAGCCGCGCCTGCACGCTCACGTCCAGCCCGCCCGTCGGCTCGTCCATGAACACGAGCCGCGGCCCGGTAACGAGATTGCGCGCGATCTGGAGCCGCTGCTGCATGCCCCCCGAGAATGCGGCCGGGCGGTCGTCGACCCGTGCCCCGTCGATCTCCACCCGCCCCAGCCAGTCGAGCGCCTGCCCCCGGATCTCGCCGTAATGCCGCGCACCGACGGCCATGAGCCGCTCGCCGACGTTGCCGCCCGCGCTGATGCGCATGCGCAGCCCGTCGCGCGGGTTCTGGTGGACGAAGGCCCAGTCCGTGCGTCCCAGCATCCGCCGCTCGGGCTCGGACATCGTCAGCACGTCGCGCGGCCCCTCGGCCCGGGTGTCGAAGACGACCTCGCCCCGGTCGGGCGGCAGGTGCCCCGCAAGGCAGTTCAGAAGCGTCGATTTCCCCGACCCGCTCTCGCCTACGATGCCCAGCACCTCCCCGGGCCAGAGCGTGAAGGAGACGTCGGCACAGCCAACGCGGGCGCCATAGGTCTTCGTCAGCCTTCGCACATCCAAAAGCGGTGTCATGCGCGCCCCTCCTTCGCCGCTACGCAAACAAGCAGGCCGGCGCCCGCCCCCGGGCGTGCCCTCCGGGCCAGCGCGTTCATGCCGCCTCCCCCCGTCGCGATGCGCAGTAATCGGTGTCCGAACAGACGAACATCCGCCCCCCCGCATCGTCCGTGATGACCTCGTCGAGATAGGTGTCCTCCGCCCCGCAGAGCGCGCATGGATGCGGCGCCTTCGAGGGATCGAAGGGATAATCCTCGAAATCGAGGCTCACGACCTTGGTGTAGGGCGGAATCGCGTAGATGCGCTGCTCCCGCCCCGCCCCGAAGAGCTGCAACGCCGCGCTTTCCAGCTTCGGGTTGTCGAACTTCGGGATCGGCGAGGGATCCATGACATAACGCCCCTCCACCTTCACCGGGTAGGCATAGGCCGTCGCGATCTCGCCGTGGCGCGAGATGTCCTCGTAGAGCTTCACCTGCATCAGCCCGTAATCCTCGAGCGCATGCATCTTCCGCGTTTCCGTCTCCCGCGGCTCGAGGAATCGCAGGGGCTCGGGGATCGGCACCTGGTAGACGAGGATCTGGCCCTCCGTCAGCGGCGTCTCCGGGATGCGGTGGCGCGTCTGGATGATCGTCGCCTCGGCCGTGCTCTCCGTGACGGCCACGCCCGCAGTCTTCTCGAAGAACTTCCGGATCGAGACCGCGTTCGTCGTGTCGTCGGCCCCCTGGTCGATGACCTTGAACGTATCGTCGGGCGTGAGGCAGGCCGCCGAGACCTGAACGCCGCCGGTGCCCCAGCCGTAGGGCATCGGCATCTCGCGCGAGGCGAAGGGCACCTGGTAGCCCGGCACCGCGACGCCTTTCAGGATCGCGCGGCGGATCATCCGCTTCGTCTGCTCGTCGAGATAGGCGAAATTGTAGTCAGACATCATGCGCCGTCCTGTCCGCGAGGGGTCGCCTTGGATTTGCCCGTTTCATGAAGGAGTTTCGCGCCAAGGAAGAAGGTGCGACATGCCGGAAAACTGGATCGTGATGGCCATCGGCGGGCTCTTCGCCCTGTTCCTCGGACGCTCGGCGATCATCGCCTTCTGGCCCGAGAGCGAGGCCGCGAAGTTCTGCGAGTTCCAACTCGGCTTCCTGGATCACACCCGCGACTGCGACGGAGAAGGAGACGGTGGCGGGGATGGCGGCGGCGGTGACTAGGCTCATTCCGCGGCCTCCCGCGCCTGACCGGCCATCGCCTCGCGCCTGAGCCGCCGGATCAGTTCAAGCTCGGACTGGAAGTCGACGTAATGCGGCAGCTTGATGTGCTCGAGGAACCCGGTCGCCTGCACGTTGTCGGAGTGGTACAGGACGAATTCCTCGTCCTGCGCGGGCGCGCCGACATTGTCCTCGCCCAGTTCCTCCCACCGCAGGGCGCGGTCCACCAGCGCCATGGAGATCGCCTTGCGCTCGGTCTGGCCGAAGACGAGGCCGTAGCCGCGCGTGAACTGCGGCGGCTCGGTCTTCGAGCCGGTGAACTGGTTCACGGTCTCGCACTCGGTCAGCACGACCTCGCCGATCTCGATGGAGAAGCCAAGCTCGGGGATGTCCATCTCGACCGCGACCGTCCCGATGCGCAATTCGCCCACGAAGGGATGGTTCCGCCCGTAGCCGCGCTGGGTCGAGTAGGCCATCGTCAATACGAATCCCTCGTCGCCCCGTGTCAGCGCCTGGAGACGCAGCGGCCGGTCTGCCGGGAAATCGAGCGGCTCGCGCGTCAGGTCGCGAGGCGTTTCCGGCCCCTCCGGCTCGGACTGGATCAGGTCCTCGCGGGCGAGGATATCCGTGACATGCGGCATGGAGGCGTCCGCCGTCTCGCTTCGCTCCGCCCCGGGCACTTCCAGCCCCTCGGCTGCGAGCGCGAAGTCGAGCAGACGGTGGGTGTAGTCGAAGGTCGGCCCCAGCACCTGCCCGCCGGGCAGGTCCTTGAACGTCGCCGAGATGCGCCGGTCGCAGGCCATCGCGCCCGTATCAACGGGATGCGAGGCGCCGAAGCGCGGCAAGGTCGTGCGGTAGGCCCGGATCAGGAACACCGCCTCGATCAGGTCACCGCGCGCCTGCTTGATCGCGAGGGCGGCGAGGTCGGGATCGTAGAGCGAGCCCTCCGCCATCACCCGGTTGACGGCGAGGCGCAGCTGCTCGCGGATCTGCGGCACCGTGAGTTCGGCCACGGACGGATCGCCCCGCCGTTCCTCGGCGAGCCAGGCATGGGCATTGTCGATGGCGCGTTCGCCGCCCTTGACCGCGACATACATGGCTCAGCCCTCCCCGACGCGGGTGGAGCGGGGCAGGCCCGCGGCCCTGTTCCCGCAGGTGAAGAAGCAGTCGAAGCCGAGCGGAAAGCGCGCGCGGTTGTGCCGGAACGCCTCCGTCTCGGGCAGCGACAGCGCGGCCTCCGTCTCGATCCCCGGCCCGGTCAGGCAGGCGCCGGCGGGCTCCAGCCGCCCAAGCTCGACGATCAGCGTCGCGGCGCGGTCGGGATATTCCGGCGTGCCGGCACAGAAGCGGCCCACGGGCTGCAGGGCGTCCCATGTGCCGAGTGCGAAGGCGGCCTCCCCGGCTGCCACCAAGGGCGCACCCGTGTGGAAGACGACCCAGCCGCGCAGCGCCGCGTCGTCATGGGACGGCGCAAGGTGGAGGGGCGTAGTCGTGTCGCAGAGCGTCAGCAGCAGGGCCCCGGCCGCGGGCGAGCATGGGGCGGGCGGCGCGGCGCCCGCGAGCGTCTCGATCCGTCCCGGCCGCGAAAGCGCCGCGAGGGCGGCGCGGAAGGCATGCGCCGCGTGTATCGCGGGATCGGCGAAGCCGCCTTCGAGATGATCCGCCTTCATGCGTTCTCTCCCCGGACCATGGTGAAGAACTCCACCTTCGTCGCAGCCGCCTTCTGCCCGCGCTCGGCCGTCCGCCGCCCGGACGAGCGGCGCAACGGCGCAAGGATGGCTGCCTCGAGCGCCGGGGCCTGCCCGGCCTCGCACAGGGCGTCGATCAGGGCGGCGACGCGGGCACCCTCGCGGCTGCGTCCCTGCACGTGGCCGTGTCCCACGCGGCCCTGCCCCGGCCCGCCGGACAGGCGGACGGAGGCGCGGGTCACCGTCATCTCGCCGAGGTTGAAAGGCGCGCCCGTCGCCCCGGCGCGCCCGCGGACCATGACCGTGCCGATCTCGGGCGGTCGCAGCATCTCGTGCGCGGGTTCGCGGCGACCGTCGAGCCAGCTCTCCCAGAGCGCCAGAAGCTCCTCCTCCGGGGCGCGGGCGAGCAGCGACAGACGCCCGCGACGGCGCCAGGTGGCCTCGTCCATCGCGTCCTCGGCGGCAGAATCGTTCACCGAACTAGACATCTTGCGTCGTTGTCCACTTATATATACAACTATACAAATGTCGTAACCGCTGCGCCGATTCCCCGCAAGGCCGGCCGCGTGAAACTTTGGTGACACATGGGACGCCCGGCCCTCTGGACCTCGATCCGAGACAGCCTCGCGGACGACATCGCCCGCGGGCACTACGGCCCCGGCGACCGGCTGCCGACCGAGGCACAGCTTGCCGGGCGCTTCGGCGTGAACCGCCACACCGTGCGCCGTGCCCTTGCCGCGCTGGCCGAAAGCGGCATGGTCCATGCCCGGCGCGGCGCGGGCGTCTACGTGCAGCACCGGCCCACGCCCTACCCCATCGGGCGCCGCGTGCGGTTTCACCAGAACCTTCTCGCCGCCGGCCGCACGCCAAGGAAGCGCGTCCTTCTCATCGAGACCCGCGCCGCCAGCGCCCGCGAGGCCGAGGCACTCGGGCTCGCGCCCGAGGCGCCGGTCCATGTCTACGAGGCGCTGAGCCTCTCGGACGGTGTCCCCTTTTCCGTGTCGCGCTCCGTCTTCCCGGCCGCGCGCCTGCCCCGGATGCCCGAGGCGCTGCGCGAGACGCAGTCGGTCACGGCCGCCTTCCGCGCACACGGGATCGCCGACTACACGCGCGAAAGGACCGAGATAACCGCCAAGACTGCCACGCCCACCATGGCCGCCCAGCTGCGCCTGCCGCCCGGTGCACCCGTTCTGCGAACCGTGGGCGTGAACGTGGACGACACGGGAACGCCAATTGAATACGGGCGGACATGGTTCGCCGCGGACCGCGTAGCCCTGACGCTGGGCGAGGACGCGGGCTGAGGCGGCGGCGGACGCGGCGGAACGCGACCGGTGCCGGGACCGTTGTCATGAAGACGACAACGGAAGGAGCCCCCCATGTCATACTGGCGGTTCGGCGCGATGATCGCGACCTCGACGGTCGTGATGTTCGTCCTGATGTATCTCAACACCTACGCGCTCGAACATCTCTTCTGGTCCGAGACGCGCGTCTACATGGCGATCCTGATGGGCGCGACCATGGCTGTCATCATGCTGGGCTACATGCTGTCGATGTATTCCAGCCGCACGATCAACGCGGCTATTTTCGCGGGTTCCGTCATCGTTTTCGCCGCCGCCCTCTGGCTCGTCCGCAGCCAGGAGACGGTGCAGGACCGCTCCTTCATGTCGGCGATGATCCCCCACCATTCCATCGCGATCATGACCTCCTCGCGCGCCGAGCTGACGGATGCACGGGTCGAGAAGCTCGCCCGCGAGATCTTGCTGGCGCAGAACCGGGAGATCTCGGAGATGCGCTACCTCGTGGCCGACATCGACGCCTCCGGCGAGACCGGCGAGATCTACGAGGACCCGCCGGCCGAGGTCGGCACGCTGGAGCAGGCGTTGAACAGCACGCTTATCGCCACGCTCGATCCCTCGCCGCTGGCACTGTCGGACCTGCCGGACCGTACCGAGACCGGCGCGCTCGATTGCGGTTTCCGCCGGGTCGAGGGCGAGGACCCGATCCTTTGGACCAACGAAGAGGGCGCCCTGATGAACCTCAACGGGGTGATCGTCCCGCTCGCACGGCGGGAGGCCGCAGAGGGCCGCGTCTGGGGCGCGGAGGGCGTCACGATGACGGTCCGCGACGTCGCCGAGGCCGACTGGCGCGGCGGTGCCGAACTGATCTTCGCGCTCGAGCAGGGCCTGACCGTCGGTTACCGCGGCTTCTACGACTGCGGCACATGACGCCGACGCCAACCGGGCACATGGCCCGGGTCGCGGACGCGGTCAGGCCCAGTCGCCTTCCAGAAGCGGCCGCTCGGGATGGCGCGACTTGACGAGGCGTATCCGCCGCCGGGCGTCCGAACTCTCCTGATCCTCTTCGTCGGGATCGAGATGCGCGCCCTGCTTTTCCGGGTCCGGGCGCCCCCCGACGATGACAAACCCGGCCCCTCCCGATTGTGGAGTTTCACATCCTCGCGGTCGAAACGGCGGTCGCGGAACTTCTCCTGCAGCCTCTTTGGGTAATCGGCCTTCTCGTCTTAGGACAGCCCCGCCCCCTTCCGCTGCCCGTTCTCGGCGTTCCTGAAGGACAATGCGAAGCTCGCCTGCGGCGCGATCTCCAGGTCCCGCTGAACCGGCGCCGGATCGTCGGGCAGTTCAAGCGCCCGGGACAGGTGCATCTGGCTGTCCTCGAGCCTAACGGCATAATCCCCTTCGCCCGGGGGCCGTGCTCTGCGTGCCTGGGGTCTCGGTGTCGTATTCGTCGCGGCGCAGCTTCTCCTCGATCTTCCGCGCGTCGTCCGTCACCATGTCGACGAAGCCCCAGGCCCGCTCGTGATCCCCCAGGTCGGGCATGTGCTTGCGGCCCAGGAAGCACAGGCGCACTTCGTCTCCGCCGCGCGGGCGGAGTGCAAGAAAGAAGCGCTGCACGTCGAACGTGCTCGTAGGGTCGTCCAATCGGCTTCGGTGTTTGCCATGTCGGTCTCCCTTTGCCTTTCGGCTTGAACGGGAGAGGCGAGGGCCGGGTTTCCGAGGACCTAGTCGGACCCCGTTGCCGACCGTCCCGGGGCCGCACCCGCCGCGGCTTCGCCGCGCGCGCCCAGCCGGTTGACGCCGAGAAGCACCAAGATCACCGCGGCTCCCACGGCCTCCACCGCTAGGGCGGGCCAGAACACCGCCACGACCGCGGGAACCATGGCGACTCGCTGCCAGATCGGCATCGTGCGCCAGAGATAACCCTCGAGCGCAACGGCAAAGCCTGTCATGGCCACGATCGCGATGGCGCCGTTCCAGAGCACGAGCGGCAGCGGGCCGCCGAGGATGATCGCCTCGTTGAAGACCATGAAGAGTGGAACGAGGTAGAGGCCCTTGGCGTATTTCCACGCCTGCACGCTCGTCTCCATGGGCTTCGATCCCGCGATGGCCGCACCGGCGAAGCCTGCCAGCGCGATGGGCGG
>CAZUVG010000065.1:1460-10515 GCA_964623765.1 uncultured Roseicyclus sp. | reverse complement strand
GAGATCGATGACGGCGACACGGACCTCGACGCAACTGGGTTTGGTCTCGCGGTCCACTACGATCTGGGCGGCGGCGCAGTCATCCAGTTCGGCTACGGATGGTCGGACAACGAAGGCGTCAGTGCGGTCTCGAGCTTCAACGATCCGACCGCTGACCTCGGTGCCCTGGCCCTCGATGAGCCCACGGGCGACGACAACGAGTCCAGCGCGTGGTCGCTCGGCGTGGCCATGTCCTTCTGATCCACCCCGGATCGGACACTGGATCGGGGCGGGCTTCGGCTCGCCCCTTTTCGTTTTCTGACGACTCATCCGGCCGGCATCCGCGTTGCCTGCCCGTACGGTTCGGCATAGTGCTTCCGCGAGAGGATGCGGGCCCTCGGCCGGTTCCTCTGCGCCAGCGCCCGCGCGGCGCAGACGAGTCGCCACCCGGGGGACACCGAAGCGGGGGAGAACGACATGACGAGCGACACGCAGCTGACGGCGACGGACGTCATGCCGGATTTCCGCGATCCGGAGTTCTTCCGCACGATGATCGAGCTGATCTCGGGCAACGCGAAGGTCGGCGACGCCTACCTCATGGCGCTGACCGCGCTGATCCACGGCCTCGACGTGCGGTTCTTCCGCAGCCAGGCGGCGGCGGGAACGAGGATCCCGTTCATCCGCCCCGAACATGTGACGCCGCAGTTCTACCGGATCTCGCAGGGAAAGCGCGCCCATTACTTCTGGGCCTCGGGCTGCGCGTCGCTGGTGACCGAGGCGGGCGCCCGTAACTCGCGCGACAAGACCCGCGGCAAGCCGATGCTGCACCGCGCAGGCGTCAGGACGCCCGCCGGCGGGGCCGCGACGGCGCAGAACCTCTCGATCTTCCAGCAGCTTGCCGCCGCGGGGGTGAAACGCGTTCTGGTCAAGCCGGCCGAGGGATCGCTCGCCAAGGGCGTCCGGGCGAACCTGTCTCTCGCCGACGCGCAGGCGCATGTCCTGTCGAACCCGACGGTCACCTTTGCCGTGGAAGAGTTCATCCGGGGGACCGAGTATCGCGTCTATACCGTCGGAAAGGCGCCTGTCCTGTCGCTCCTGCGGCTGCCCAAGCACGTGGTGGGCGACGGCATCACGCCCGTCGGGGCGCTGATCGAAAGGAAGATTTTCCTGCAGCGCCGGAATCCGCGCAGCTGGAATCGGGCTCTCGACCGGGAAGAGGCCCTCTCGTTCCTTCACAGGCACGGCGTCAGCCCCGATCACGTGCCGGCGAAGGGCACGCTCGTGCGCCTGACCGACACGCTCTACTGGGAGTCGATCGATGCCATCGATTGCACGCACGCGATCGAACCGGACGTCACGGAGATGGCGGTGAGGGCGGCGAAGGTCTTCGGACTTGGCTTCTCGGCCGTCGACCTGATCAAGTCGCGGACCGGCAAGGTATTCGTGCTGGAAGTCAATGCCCGGCCAGGTCTCGATGCTGCCGCCTTTCCGCTGAACGCGCCCTGGACGCTGCGCCTGCCCGAGGCGATCCTCAGGCAGCTTTTTCCGCGCCTCGTCGCCACGCCGCGGCGGGTGAATCGGTTCGACATGCTGCAACTCGTGCAGGATTACCGGGCAAGGACGGACGTGACATTTTTCGACGCGTCCGACTACGTTGACTGCGAATGACGTTCGGTGGCCGGCACATGCGGCGCGCCACGGCGTCGGTGGAGGACCACACCGCATCAGCGAGAAGCCGGTGAAGTCCGCCCCGATCGCCCTGGCCGTGGGTATGCTCTTCATCAAGATGACGCGGCGCCGAGGCGGCCGTGTTGCATGACCTTCTCGGCGGCGCGGCGGTCGGACGCGAAGGCCGACCGGGCCGCGACAAGGGGCTGGCGCATGCGGTCCCCGCTCGCATAGGCTCTCGCATGTCCGGCGGGGACGGCGGCAGCCGGTGGAGGGGCGCATGAGGTATCTCGCTGGATTGGTGCGGGCCTTCTCGATCCCCGCGTTGCTGCTGGGGGTCTTCTTCTTCGCAGGATCGCTCACGCCGTCCCTGATCCCGCGCGGCGCGCTGCTGCAGGGTGCACTTGGCGGCGTGGTGGCGGCGCTCGGCTACCTGATCGGCCGCATTCTCGAGGGCCTCTGGACGCTCGCGGAGATGCCGCGCCTGCGGGGGCGGGCGGCGGCATGGGCGACGGGGCTCGCGGGGGGTGCCGTCCTCGGGATCGTCGTGCTCGCCGCCATGGGCAGCGTCCGCTGGCAGAACGACCTGAGACAACGCATGGGACTGGAGCCGGCAGAGGGCGCGCACTGGCTCCAGGTGCTCCTGGTCGCGCTGGCCGTCTTCGCCGTGCTCTACGCCATCGGGGTGGCCATCGGCCTTCTCTTCCAGCTCGTCCGAAAGGCCCTGTACCGCGTGATGCCGCCGCGCCGGGCGAACGTGCTGGGCGCCATCGTCGTGGCGTTCCTCCTGTTCGGCCTGACGCGGGACCGGCTCGTTCCTTTCGTTTTCGAGGTTCTCGACGAGAGCTTCGAGGCGGCGCAGGACCTGTTCGACAATGCCCCGCCCGCTCCGGACGACCCGCGCAAGGCTGGCGGTCCCGCCTCGCTGATCGACTGGCAGGCCATGGGACAGCCGGGCCGCGATTTCGTAACGCAGGGTCCCGACTCCGGGGCGATATCCGCCTTTACCGGCCGCGAGGCGCGCGACCCTGTCCGGGTCTATGTCGGCCGCGCCAATGCCGAGACCCCCGAGGCCCGGGCGGAGCTTGCGCTGGCCGAACTCCTGCGGCTCGACGCCTTCGACCGCGAGGTGCTGATCGTGGCGAGCCCCACGGGCACCGGCTGGCTCGACCCCGGCTCGCACGACCCGGTGGAATACATGCACGGCGGCGATATCGCGACGGTCGCGGTGCAGTATTCCTACATGCAGTCGCCGCTTGCGCTGATCTTCGAGACGCAGACCGGCCTCGAGCAGGCCACGGCCACCATCGAGACCGTCCACGAATACTGGAGGACGCTGCCCGCGGACGAGCGCCCCCGCCTCTACATCCATGGCCTGAGCCTCGGGGCATGGTCGTCGATGTATGCCACGAACCTCTTCCGGCTGATCAATGACGGTATCGACGGTGCCTACTGGGCCGGGCCGCCGTTCCCGTCGGCCTTCTGGAACTACGTGCAGAACGCGCGCAACGAGGGCACGCCGTGGGTTTTGCCGGAGGTGGGGGACGGTTCGCTCGTGCGCTACGCCAGCCGCGTCGCGGACGGGTCCGACGGCGCGCCCTGGGGCGAGATGCGGCTGATGTTCCTGCAGTATCCGAGCGATCCGATCGTCTTCTACGACCCATTCTCCGTCTGGCGCGCGCCCGTCTGGATGCGGGAACCGCCGGGCGACGGCGTCTCGCCGCACCTGCGCTTCCTGCCCGTGGTCACGCAGTTCCAGCTCGCCGTGGACATGGCCCTCTCGACCTACGCGCCGCCCGGCTACGGTCATTCCTACTACGCGCAGGACTACATCCCGCCCTGGGTCGAGGTCACCGCGCCCGAGGCATGGACGGACGCCGACACCGCGCGCCTGATGGCGCATTGCGACAACGGCTTCCAGCAGGGGTGCAGCAACCGCTGAGGCGGGCAGGGCTCTCGCGTGTCGCGCCTGCACGGTATGCGGCCTGTTGCGGCGAGGGGCCGGCGGGACGCTTGCCCGCTGTTTTCCTTTCGGGGTAAGACCGTCGAAAAGGGCATGGGCCCGGGCAGGAAAGGAAACACCATCATGTCGACGGGTAGACGGGACAGCCGTGCCGGGTATCTTGCCGTCGCCGGCTTCGCGGCAGCCGTGGCGGCGGCACCGCTGCAGGCGCAGGATCTCAGTTTCGGACTGACCACCGATATCGATACAGGCGCCATCGGCGGTATACTGGAGGTGCACGGCGCACCTGTCTTCGGGCAGACGGGCGGCCTCACCGGGCGGTGGGGCGTCGCGGCACGTGGCGATCTCGACGGGAACGCGTGGGTGGGCGCGGGCTTCGTCCTGAACCTGCCGGTCTCCGACGCGTTCTTCGTCGAGGCGAGCTTCATGCCGGGCTACTACGCCGAGGGCGATCGCGACCTCGGCGGGAACCTGCATTTCCGTTCGCTGGTGGGGCTTGGCTACGCCGTCGCGCCGCGGGGTGCGGTGGTGCTGAGCCTGGACCATATCTCGAACGGCGGGATCGAAAGCCCGAATCCCGGCGCCGAGACGCTCTCCGTCACCTACAGGATGGCCTTCTGACGACTGCGAGGTGCCATGTCGCTGAGCGAAATCCGGTCCCGTCTTGTCGCCGCGCTCGAGGCTGCGGGCCGTGGGCCGGACGATGCGACGCTCATCGCCGTCTCCAAGGTGCAGCCGCGCGAACGTGTCGAGGCCGTCCTTGAGGAAGGCCACCGCGTCTTCGGAGAGAACCGCGTGCAGGAGGCGCAGGGGCGATGGCCGGATCTCCTGCAGCGTCACGAGCGCATCTCGCTGCACCTGATCGGGCCGCTCCAGACCAACAAGGCCCGCGCCGCGGTCGAGATGTTCGACGCGATCCACACCGTGGACCGGCCGAAGCTGGCCGTGACGCTGGCGCGACTCGCGCAGGAACGGGGGAAGAGTCCCGAGGTCTTCGTTCAGGTCAACACGGGCGAGGAGCCGCAGAAGGCCGGCTGCCTTCCGGCTGACGCGGACGCCTTCGTCGCGGAGGTCCGCGCGCTGGACCTGCCGCTCTCGGGCCTCATGTGCATCCCGCCCGTGGAGGAGGAGGCAAGCCTGCACTTCGCGCTGCTGGCGAAGATTGCCGAGCGTAACGGGCTGAAGGGGTTGTCGATGGGCATGAGCGCGGATTTCGAGAAGGCGATCGGCTTAGGCGCGACCCATGTCCGCGTCGGCTCCGCCATCTTCGGCGAACGGGACTACGCGGCGTAGGGCGATACCGGTCGCGTTGCATGGCCTTCAGCGCCGCGCCAGCATCTCCGGCACGATCAGCCGCGTTCCGAGCCCGACCCGCGCCGTGATTCGCCCGAGGTCTCCCGGTGCGAGCGCGATGCAGCCTTCCGTGGGGCGCGCCGGCCCACGCCAGCGATGCAGGAAGATCGCGGAGCCCCGGCCGCGCTCTGCCCGCGGCCAGTTCCAGTCGGTGAGGAGGATCAGGTCGTAGAGCCTGTCGCCGCGATAGAGCCGCTCGGCCGAGGCAGGGTAGGGTGCGCGGACCATCAGGTTGTAGTCCTCGTGGCCCGGGTCGTCCGACCAGAGGTCTCGGGGCCGGATCGGCACCGCCCAGTTGCAGGGCCGCGCCATGCGGTCGGGTCGGTAGAGGCAGCCGATGATCCGGTGGACGCCCGCGGGCGTCGCGCCGTCCCCCTCGCGCTTATCCACGGCCACGCCCGACCGGCCCAGCGAGCAGGGGTAAAGCGCGCCTCCGAACCGCAGGCCCTGCGCCGTCAGGACCATGTCGCCGGGCGTCACAGCAGGTGCCCCGACTTCGACTTCTTCACGTCTAGGTAGTGGGCGTTGTGCCGGTTGGTGCCGGTCACCAGCGGCACGCGCTCGGCCACCGCGATGCCCTCGGCCTCCATCATCTCGACCTTGCGGGGATTGTTCGTCATCAGACGCACCGAGGCAAAGCCCATGCGCCGCAGGATGTCCGAACCGATGCGGAAGTCCCGCTCGTCATCCTCGAAGCCCAGCCTGTGGTTCGCCTCGACCGTGTCGAATCCCTGGTCCTGCAGCGCGTAGGCCCGCATCTTGTTCGCGATCCCGATGCCGCGCCCCTCCTGGTTGAGGTAGAGCAGGACGCCAGCGCCCGCCCGCCCCATCTCGGCCAGTGCGGTGCGCAGTTGCGGGCCGCAGTCGCACTTCAGCGAGCCCAGCACGTCGCCCGTGAAGCAGGCGGAGTGGATGCGCGCGAGCACCGGCGCGTCCCGGTCGGGGCGCCCGATCTCGATGGCGAAATGCTCCACCCCGCCGTTGTCCGGCCGGAAGATGTGCAGCCGCCCGGCCTCGGCCGCCTCCATGGGCAGGCGCGCGGCGGCCACCGGCAGAAGGTCGTGGTGCCGCGCGAGATCCTCGGCCGTCGCCTCCGGGTCGAGCCGCGTGATCGCGCCATCGTCGGTGATCCCGTCGGGCAACGGCACTGTCACGACCGCCGGCAGAAGCTGCGAGGACTTCGCCAGCAGGAGGGCGAGGCGATGCAGTGTCGCGTCCCCCTCGCGCAGGGTGCTGAGCGGGCCCTTGAGCGGCGCCATCAGGTCGCGCGCGGGCTCGGCGATGTCGCGCAGCCATGCGGCGTCGGCGTCAGCGGGCATGACGACGCGGGCAAGGTCGCCATCGTAGGCGCGCGCCTTCAGCGTCTCCGCCCGCCATGAGGTGATCGCCACGACCGCGGGTGCGGCCGCCGCGCGGAGCGCCTCGAGCCGGTCCTGCCGCGCCGTTTCGGCCGCGAGGATCAGGAGGCCACCGACCGGACCGCCTATCGCCACGGGCAGACCCATCCTGAGGTCGGCGCGCGCGCGCGCCACACGCTCGGCAGGGCTGGGCAGGAGGGTCTGTCGCGGATCGTCGGCCATGCCCGGTCACATACCGCGCGCCGCGGGATTTTGAAACATTACCTCGCAGGCTCACACGGCTGCGTGAAATTTCCTTTCAGCCGCTTGCCCGGAGACGTTCCTCCGCGCACATCCCTCGTGATCACGTTACCGGGAGGCACGATCCCATGGCGACCCTGAAGAAGATACTGCTTGTCGACGACGACGACGACCTGCGCGAGGCGCTGTCCGAACAACTCGTCATGACCGAGGAGTTCGACGTGTTCGAGGCGGACTCGGGCGCGAAGGCGATGGAGCGCGCGAAAGAGGGACTCTACGACCTCGTCATCCTCGACGTCGGGCTGCCCGACACCGACGGGCGCGAACTCTGCCGGCTGATGCGGCGCCAGGGCGTGAAATGCCCGGTCCTTATGCTGACGGGCCATGACAGCGATGCCGACACGATCCTCGGCCTCGATGCGGGCGCGAACGACTACGTGACGAAGCCCTTCCGCTTTCCCGTTCTGCTCGCCCGCATCCGCGCGCAGCTCCGTCAGCACGAGCAGTCGGAGGACGCGGTCTTCCAGCTCGGACCATACACGTTCAAGCCCGCGATGAAACTTCTCGAGACGGAGGACCAGAAGAAGATCCGCCTGACGGAGAAGGAGACCAACATCCTGAAGTTCCTCTATCGCGCGCAATCCGGTGTGGTGGCTCGCGACGTGCTCCTGCACGAGGTCTGGGGCTACAACGCGGGCGTGACGACCCACACGCTCGAGACGCACATCTACCGGCTGCGGCAGAAAATCGAGCCCGACCCGTCCAACGCGCGGCTTCTTGTAACGGAATCCGGCGGCTACCGTCTGGTGGCCTGATCCGCGCGCGGTGCCATAAAGTTGTTGACGCAGATCAATGTGCAACCACCGGTTGCCGGATTAGAACGCTTCCATTACCTCCCTGTTGGACTCGGCCTGAACTTCGGTTCAGGCCTTCCTTTTCCGGGGGTCAGTCCCTTTCGCGGCCGTCGCCTCCCGCGTTCGCGCCGCCGCCCTGCCGCACCAGCGTGCCCTGAAAGTTGGCGTCGATCAGCACGGCATTTTCCGACTGGATCGTGAGGTTCCCGAGGCCCCCCGGCGTCAGCGTCGCGACGATGTCGCCCGCGATGGCGAGATCCTCGCCCGTCATCTCGGCGGCCGTCACCTGAAGGTCGATGTTGATGGGGTGCGCCAGCATCTCCTCCTCGTGCTCGTCGCTTGCCATCATCACCGTCGCGTCGCGCCAGGCGAATTCCTGCGGCTGCCCCTCGAGCGTGAAGGTGATGACGAGGGCGCGGTCGTAGCTGTGGGCTTCGCGCTGAAGCTCGACGGGGCCGGGAAGGCCGACCATCGTGACCTCGATGCCGTCCTCGACATTTCGCCAGCCGCTTTCGGGCAGATCGCCCACACCGGGCGAGCCGATGGTCCAGACAGCGTCGTCGGCGTCGAAACGGCCGGTTATGGTGCCGCTCGACTGGGCCCAGGCGGCGCCGGCGAGAAGTGCGGCCGCGGCCGCAGCGGCAATGGTACGGGTCATGCGGGGCGGTCTCCGTTCATCCTGTGCGCGCAGAACGCGTGCCGTTGGGGGATGTTCCGTCCGCGCTCTGGAACTGCCGGGCGCGCACCGCTAGGCAGGCGTCGGACAAGAGCGGAGCCGACATGCCCTTCACCCTCGCAACCTGGAACATCAATTCCGTCCGCCTGCGCGCCGCACTGGTGTCGCGTCTCCTCCGTGAAGAGACGCCGGACGTCCTGTGCCTGCAGGAATGCAAGAGTCCCGTGGAGAAGATCCCGGTCGCCGTCTTCGAGGCACTGGGCTACGGCCACATGGTCGCGCGGGGGCAGAAGGGTTACAACGGCGTCGCCATCCTGTCGAAGCTGCCGCTGGAGGACGTGGGTCACCGCGACTTCTGCGAGAAGGGCGACGCGCGGCACGTCGCTGCACGGCTGGAAAACGGGGTCATGATCCACAACTTCTACGTCCCCGCGGGCGGGGACGAGCCGGACCGCGAGAAGAACGCGAAGTTCGCCCACAAGCTCGATTTTCTGACCGAGATGCGGGACTGGTTCCGCGACGACCGGCCGGAGAAGGCGATCCTCGTGGGCGATCTGAACATCGCCCCGCGCGAGGATGACGTCTGGAGCCACAGGCAGCTTCTGAAGGTGGTCAGCCACACGCCGATCGAAGTGGAGCACCTGGGTGAATTGCAGGAGGCTGGGGGCTGGGTCGACGTCACCCGGACAGACATCCCGGAGGGAAACCTCTATTCCTGGTGGTCCTACCGCTCGCCCGACTGGGACGCCGCCGACAAGGGCCGGCGGCTTGACCATGTCTGGGCCTCGGCCGACATCGCATCGGCCGGCCATGGCAGCCGCATCCTGCGCGACGCGCGCGGCTGGGAAAAACCCAGCGACCATGCGCCGGTCTTCGCCAGTTTCGACCTTTAGGGCGTTGCGCCGCGGCCCGGCCCCTTGGCAGGCCGGCGCAGCGCGCGCATATAGGGGCAAATCCAAGTTTC
>CAZUVG010000065.1:0-1450 GCA_964623765.1 uncultured Roseicyclus sp. | reverse complement strand
CCGCATCCTCCGCGATGCGCGTGGCTGGGAAAAGCCGTCGGACCACGTGCCGGTCTTCGCCAGCTTCGATCTCTGACGCACCCCTTGGCGCGAAGGCCATAGGCGCGCATATAGGGCGAAACGGAATTGACGGAGACAGGCGATGCTTGAGCTGGGGCAGTCTCAACCGAACGGTACGGCCGCGGGTGACCTGATAAAGGACGGGACCGAGGCCACCTTCATGGCCGACGTGATCGAGGGCAGCCGCGAGGTGCCCGTGATCGTGGATTTCTGGGCCACGTGGTGCGGGCCCTGCAAGACGCTCGGCCCGATGCTGGAGCAGGCCGTGACGGCTGCCAAGGGCAAGGTCCGCATGGTCAAGATCGACGTGGACAAGGAACAGCGTCTCGCCGGCGCACTGGCACAGCAGGGCCTTCCGCTCCAGTCGATCCCGACGGTCGTGGCCTTCTACCAGGGGCAGCCCGTGGACATGTTCCAGGGCGCCGTGCCCCAGAGCCAGATCACCGAATTCGTCAACAAGCTCGTCTCCATGGCGGGCGACGGGGGCTTGGGCGAGGCCGTGGACGCCGCCGAGCAGATGCTGGCCGAGGGTGCCGTGGCGGACGCGGCCCAGACCTTCGCCGCGATCCTCGGCGAGGTGCCGGACCACGCGGGTGCGATGGGTGGCCTCGCGCGCGCGCATGTCGCCATGGGCCAGCTTGACCAGGCCGAGGCACTTCTGAACAACGCGCCTGAGAAGATAGCGAGCGCACCCGAGATCGAGGCCGCCCGCGCCCAGATCGCGCTGGCTCGCCAGGCGGAAAATGCAGGCCCCCTTGCCGAACTGCAGGCTGCGGTCGAGGCCGATCCCGACGACCACCAGGCGCGGTTCGACTACGCGCAGGCCCTGCACGCCTCGGGCAACGTGGAGGAGGCGGTCGATCAGCTTCTGGAGCTCTTCCGCCGCGACAGGGAATGGAACGACGCGGCCGCGAAACAGCAACTCTTCACCATCTTCGACGCGCTCAAGCCAACCGATCCCGTGGCACAGAAGGGCCGCCGCCGCCTGAGCTCGATGATATTTGCCTGATCCCCGCGCGAGGCTACGTCGCCCGGCATGATGACATCAGCCGATCTTCCCGGCACTATCCCGGTGTTCCCGCTGCCGGGGGCGCTCCTGCTCCCCCGCGCGCGCCTGCCGCTCCACATCTTCGAGCCGCGATATCTCTCGATGCTGGACGACACGATGAAGACGTCCCATCGTCTCATCGGCATGGTCCAGTCCCGCGAGGTTCCCGGTTCGGAGGAGCAGCGGCTCCATTCCATCGGATGCGCCGGGCGGCTCACCCAGTTCTCCGAGACGGAGGACGGGCGCTACATGATCACGCTCTCCGGCATCTCGCGCTTCCGAATCGCCGAGGAGGTGTCCGGCTTCACGCCCTATCGTCGCTGTGACGTGACCTGGGACGGC
>CAZUVG010000064.1:0-10543 GCA_964623765.1 uncultured Roseicyclus sp. | reverse complement strand
GGAGCAGACTTGCGGTAGGGTTCGGACAGGAAGAGACGTTCGGTCATGCCGGGCTGTCTCCCGTCCCCGGTCCTTCCGCCTCCGCGAACGGCACGACGTCCGGGTCGTCCCCGGCCGCCCGGGCCTGAGCCAGCGCCTCGGGGTTCCTGAGCCAGACGTCGCGCAGCGCGAAGGGGATCTCGATGCCCTCCTCGGCGAAACGCTCGGCGATGCGGTGGTGCATCTCCGTCGTTACGGTGAGAAGCTGGTTCACGTCGCGCAGAATTGCCCGGATGCGGAAATCGAGGCTGTCGGCGCCGAAGCCCAGAAAGTCGACGCCCGGCTCGGGGTATGCAGCGACGACCGGATGCTCGCGCGCGATCTCGAAAAGTATCTGCTGCACGCGTCGGGTGTCGGTGCCATAGGCAACGCCCACCGTGACCACGGCGCGCCCGATCGTGTTGCTGCGCGTCCAGTTCGTCACCGTGCCCGAGATGAAGTCGGCGTTTGGCACGATCACGTCGGTCCTGTCGAAGGTCTCGATCCGGGTGGAGCGCACCGAGATGTCCTTCACGATGCCCATCGTCCCGTTGACCTCGATCCAGTCACCCTCCGAGATCGGGCGCTCGATCAGCAGGATAATGCCGGAGACGAAGTTGTTCACGACATTCTGCAGGCCGAAGCCGATGCCGACCGACAGCGCGCCGACGACCACGCCGAGCGCGGTCAGGTCGATACCGCCCGCCGTGATTGCGATGACCGCGGCAAGCCCGATCCCGACGTATCCCACCCCCGAGATCACCGCGGTCCGCGCGCCGGTATCGAGCTTGGTGCGCGGCAGGACGGAGGTCCTGAGCGTTCCCTGCAGAAGACGCGTGACGATCAGGCCGATCGCGAAGACGAGGATGATCGCGAAGACGCCGCCCGGCGTGATCCGCGCCTCGCCCAACGTGAACCCCTCCCAGAAACGCCGGTAGACGTCAGATAGCTGGTCAGGTCGCATGCCCCAGAGAAGCGCGAAGACGGGCAACGCCGCGAAGACCAGGACGAAATTCACCAGAACCGGAAGAAGCGCCTCCGCGGCCTCCTCGGGCGTGGAGCGGAAGGTGAAGGCATAAAGGTCGCGGATCACCGGCTGCAGGGCGACGAGAACCCCCACGACGAGCAGGCTCTGAGCGGCGGGCACCATGATGTTCTCGGTCAGGTTCACGTAACCCACGAGCGCCAGCGCGGGGCCTACGATGGCGATCACCACGAGCGCCCTAGCGGTGACCGACAGGGTCCGGTCGGCGAAGCCGGTCACGCCGTCCTCGGAGGTCCCCGAAACGGGGATTCCGGCCCGGAGGAGCCGTGCGGCCCTCCAGAAAAGGTAGCCCAGCAGCAGATAGGCCGGGGTCTTGATGACGCCATGGGCCGCGGGCGGCACGCTGTCGAAGTTCGAGATGGTCTCGAGGACCGTCGCAAGGCCCACCGCGACGCCGATCGACACCACCAGCTGCCGCGCCGCCCGCAGCATGGCCGGATTGGCATGTAGCGTGGCGAAGGCGCCTTCTGCCTCGTCTCCGAACAGGCGGCCCGCGAGCCAGAGCGCCACGTAGACCGAGGCCGCGAAGACCGCGAGCGCCTCCAGGAGCTGCATGGCCTGCGGATCGGCAAACCCCGTGGCCACCGCTGCCGAAAGCAGCAGGATCACGCCTACGAACGGCACGGTGATCTGCAGGAGCGAGACGAGGAAGGCCACGGCGACGCGTCCCCGCGTGTGTGCGCGCGCCTGAAGGCGATCGGTCAGCCGTGTCGTCCAGCGTCTGCCCCGGAAGATCGCGAGCAGGCCCGCGAAGGCGAGTAGCACGATGCCCGGGGCGTTGTTGGTCAACTCGCTCCGGACCGAAGGGTCGCGCAGCCGTTGCCGGAACTGCCCAGCCTGCGATACCGCGATGTCCCGTAGTGCCGCGATGGCGGAAGGCCAGTTGACAGGGTTTGCCGGGCTGGGATCGAGTTGCAGGAGCTGGCGCTGCTGGCGCTCGCGCAGGAGCGCATCGATCTCGGCGATCAGCCCTTCGGCCCGGGTGAGCGCGGCGGCGGCGGCGAGCTGCGGCTCCTGCAGGCGGGCAAGTTGCGCGTTCAGTTCCGCGCGGCGCTCTGCGATCCCCGCGGCTTCCGTCGCGCCCTCGGCAGGCGGCGGTCCCAGAGCGTCGATCTGTGCCTGCACCGATGCGACACGGGCCGCGTCTGCGTCACGCTCGGCGAGGAAACGGGCCCGCCAGTCCATCAGCGTGCGACGGAGGTTCTCGAAGAACGTGGTGGAAGCGCTGCCCGCCTCTATGATGCGCTCGACGCGCCCCGCCTCGACCTCCCAGCGCGGGTAGTCGATCGGCTGGGCCGCCTCGGCCGCGGGCGCGGGCGCCTGTCGCGACGGCGTCTCCTGTGCGGGACTGGCGGTCGCGGCGAGCAGCCCGACGACGAGCGCGAGCAGGATCGCCGAAAGACGTCTCGTCATCCCTCGAACACCTCGGGAAGCGTGCGGCCCGGGCCTTCCAGCCACGCGGGGACCGGCAGGCCCTTCTCCCGCAGGAAGGCGGGATTGAAGAGCCGCGACTGGTAGCGCGTGCCATAGTCGCAGAGGATGGTGACGATCCTGTGCCCCGGCCCCATCTCGCGCGCCATGCGCACCGCGCCGGCGACGTTGACGCCGGACGAGCCGCCAAGGCAAAGCCCCTCCTCCGCCAGCAGGTCGAATACGTAGGGCAGCGCCTCGTCATCGGAGATCCTGCAGGCGAAATCCGGCGTGAACCCCTCAAGGTTCGCCGTGATACGTCCCTGCCCGATGCCTTCCGTGATCGAGGAGCCTTCGGACTTCAGTTCACCCTCGGTGTAGTAGCTGTAGAGCGCAGCGCCGTCCGGGTCCGCGAGGCCCATCTTCACGCCCCTGCCCTGCAGCGCCTGCGCCACGCCCGCAAGCGTGCCGCCCGAGCCGACCGCGCAGATGAAGCCGTCGACCCGGCCGCCGGTCTGCTCCCAGATCTCGGGGCCGGTGGTCTCGACGTGGGCCTGCCGGTTGGCGACATTGTCGAACTGGTTGGCCCAGATCGCGCCGTTCGGTTCCGTGGCCGCGAGCGTCTCCGCGAGGCGTCCGGAGTAGCGCACGTAGTTGTTGGGGTTGCGGTATGGTACCGCCGGCACCTCCACGAGGTCTGCCCCCGCGAGGCGCAGCATGTCCTTCTTCTCCCGGCTCTGAGTCTCGGGGATCACGATTACCGTGCGAAACCCCATCGACGCCCCCACGAGCCCCAGGCCGATGCCGGTGTTGCCGGCCGTGCCCTCGACGATGGTGCCCCCGGGGCGCAGCGCCCCCCGTGCGACCGCGTCGCGGATGATCCAGAGAGCCGCGCGGTCCTTCACCGACTGGCCGGGATTGAGAAACTCGGCCTTGCCGAGGATCTCGCAGCCGGTCATCTCGCTGACCTTGTTGAGCCGGATCAGCGGGGTGTTGCCGACGGCAGCGGCAAGGTCCTCGTGGATATGCATCGGGCGCCTCGTCCGGTCTGGCTCTGTTGCCGAGCAGGCATAGGAGGCGCGGGCCGGAAACTCAACCCGGGCATGCCCCCGCGGCGGCGCGCAGCCGATCGCGATTGGCGGCGAGCCATTGTATCGACAGGATTGCCGGGGCGTTCACGAGATCGCCGCCTTCCAGCAGCGCCATGGCCTCGTCGAAGGATACGACGTGGCCGAGAATGTCCTCCGCCTCGTCCACGTGTCCGCCGAGTTGCGCCGCCTCGTCCGGCAGATCGGCGATGCCAACGTAGGAGAACAGGATTTGCGCCACGCCGCCGGGACTGGGGTAGTAGCGCGCGACGAAATGCAGCTCGCCCACGATCACGCCCGCCTCCTCCACGGCTTCGCGGCGCGCGGTCTCCTCGGGCGTCTCGCCGGCATCGACGAGGCCCGCGACGGGTTCGAGCAGCCATGGCTCGGGATCGCCGTGCACGAGCGGGCCGAAGCGGACCTGCTCGATCAGGAGGACGCGGTCGCGCACCGGATCGTAGGGCAGCACGGTGGCGGCGTCCGTCACGCGCCAGATGGCGCGCCGCGCCACCTCCTCCGTGCCGCCATCGAAGCGGCGGTGGCGAAGGTCGATCTCCTCCACGCCGAAGAAGCCGTCGTAGGGATGCCGCCGCGAGAGCACGTCGACGTCGGCGGCCGTCAGGCCGGAGCCGATGCGGCCCGGCCGCCGCGACGCCCGCGCGCGAAGCCGGGCGTCGGCGCGAGAACGTATGATGGGCGCGATGCGGCCGATCTCGTCCGCCGACTGGCGCCCCATGCGGCGCATGATGTCCGCCGCGGCCTCCAGCGTCATCGCCCCCCAGCGTCGGGCCCAGGCCTCGAGATCCCAGCCTGCGCCACTGCCCGGATGCGCCTGCCGCGGCCGCCAGACCTCGGCCGGCACGAGGCCGGTGTCGCCACGAGCCGCGACCGGTTCGCGGTGGTAGTCGAACACCGCCTCGTAGAAGTCGAGCCGGGCGACAGTCTCGGCGTCAGCCTCGATCAGCAGCCCCTCGGACTCGGCGCCCCCGGCCTCCACGAGCACCGGCCAGTCGCCGCCGAGCGCCTGCTCGACACGGGCACCCGGAAGACGGGCGGGCACGCCGCCCACCTCGCGTCCTGCGACGAGGCGCAGGAGCGGCGCATGGCGGAGCGTTCCGAAGAGAAACAGGCGGACGGATGACAAGGGATCAGCGCCAGACCCGACCCACGGCCTCTGAGACGAGCCCCGCCAGCGCGCCGCCCAAGATGAGGATACCCCAGATGTTCACCGCGTAGGGCATTTCGAGCATCTGGAAGAGGTATTTCAGGAACAGGTCCAGCGTGGCGATGACCGCCTGGCCGGGGTCGTCGTAGAGCATGTTCGTCGACCGCATGAACATCGTCCGGAGCGCGAACAGCAGGAGGCCGAAGAAGGCAATCTGCACCGCGCAGCGGACGCCGTTGGCGAAGGCCTGTCCGGTGCCCTTCCCGGCACGGGAACCCGAGACCGTCCAGCCCTGCCACAGGCCGATCAGCGCGATGGTGAGCGGGAAGTACGTGGCCGGCGTCCCCTCGGGAAAGGTCTCCAGCGTGAAGAGCGCAGCCTGCCATCCCACCATGAAGAACAGGACCGCTGCGGTCAGCTTGCCTGCCGTGGGCATCTCGTGGCGCCGGGCGCCCGATTGCGTATGCGGAGGAAAGAACATGGTCGCCATGGAACACCGGGATTGGGGCTCATTTGAGGCCAAACCGCGCCCACGGGCGGGATTTTGCACGGGCCGGCTCAGGCGGGCCTGCGAACGGTGATCTGCGTGACGTCGGTATTGCCGAAGTGGAAGGTGGAGGCACAGGAACAGAGGTAGAAGTTCCACATCCGCCGGAAACGCTCGTCGAAGCCGAGGGCCGCGACCTCGTCCCAGCGGTCGTTGAAGGTCTCGTGCCAGCGCCGCAGCGTCTGGGAGTAGCTCTCGCCGAACTCGATGGAATGGGCCACCTCGAGGCCCGCGCGCCGGACCTGTTCCTTCAGAACCCTGGGGGCGGGGAGCATCCCGCCCGGGAAGATGTATTTCTGGATGAAATCCACCCCGCGGCGGTATATCTCCCAGCGGCGATCCTGCACGGTGATGATCTGCAGGGTGGCGTTCCGGCCGGGCTTCAGCCGCTCGCGCAGCGTATCGAAATAGACCGGCCAGTAGCGCTCGCCCACCGCCTCGAACATCTCGATGGAGGCAATGCCGTCATAGGTTCCGCGCTCGTCGCGGTAATCCTGGAGCTTGATCTCCACGCGGTCGGACAGCCCCGCCTTCGCGATGCGCGCCACCGCGTAGTCGTGCTGCTCCTTCGAGATGGTCAGCCCCGTGACCCTGAGCCCCCGTTCCCTCGCCGCGTATTCCGCGAAGCCCCCCCAACCGCAGCCGATTTCCAGCACGTGATCGCCTTCGACCGCACCCATCTGGTCGACCATGGATGCATACTTCGCGACCTGGGCCGCCTCGAGGCTCTCCTGCCCGGTCGCGAAGAGCGCCGAGGAATAGGTCATCGTCTCGTCGAGCCAGAGCGCGTAGAAATCGTTGCCGAGGTCGTAGTGGTGCGCGATGTTCTTCTTCGCCTGTGACTTCGAGTTCGACCGCAGCCAGAAGCGGAAGCGTTCGTAAGCGCGCACAAGTCCCATTCCGAGGAAGCCGTCGTAGACCTCCTCGTTGTCGGCATGCACGAGGTCGAGGAACGCCTGCAGGTCGGGCGTGGACCACCATCCGTCCAGATAGGCCTCGCAGAAGCCGAGATCGCCCTCGCGGATCAGGCGGCCGAAGATGTCGGGGTTGTGGATGTGCAACTCCGCCACCGGCCCCGGCTTCTGCCCCTCCACCCGGAAGACGCGGCCATCGGGCAGCACCATGTCGAGCCGCCCGTGACCCATCTTCCCCGCCTGGTCGAGGACCGCCTGGAAATAGCGTGGCAGGCCCGTTTCGCCCTGCGTCGTCGTTCTTATCATCTTGTTCGTTCCCATCACGCTA
The DNA here is from genome assembly GCA_964623765.1 of uncultured Roseicyclus sp. Lineage (GTDB taxonomy): Bacteria > Pseudomonadota > Alphaproteobacteria > Rhodobacterales > Rhodobacteraceae > Roseibacterium. The sequence goes on along the minus strand of CAZUVG010000064.1, from coordinate 4,028 downwards.
CATCTAGGCCAGATGCGGCCGGCATGCACAAGCCCCTGCCGCCACCTGTCAGAAATCCCTGTTCTCATAGGCCTCCAGCGCCCGCTTCCGGCCCGTCGCGGCATCCATCACCGGTCTCTCGGGGTAGGGATCGTCGGGCGACATGCCCCAGCTTTCCGGGATGGCCTCGAAGTAGCTCAGCGCCGTCTCGGGCGGCGCGGCCGAAATCTCCGCCACCCAGCGCCGCCTGTAGCGGCCCGCGGCGTCAAACTTCTCCGCCTGCGTCTCGGGGTTGAAGACCCGGAAATAGGGCGTGGCGTCCGGCCCCGAGCCCGCCGACCACTGCCAGCCCATGGCGTTCGAGGCCGGATCCCAGTCCACGAGATGCTCCTCGAACCATGCCTGCCCGATCTTCCAGTGCGTGAGCAGGTGCTTCGTCAGGTAGGAGGCAACGAGCATCCGCGCCCGGTTGTGCATCCGTCCCGTGACGTAAAGCTCACGCATCGCGGCATCGACGATCGCCATGCCGGTCCGGCCCCGCTGCCATGCCCGAACCTCCGCGCGCCCGGCGTCCTCGTTCCACGGGAACGCCTCCCACTCCTCCCGCCAGTTGCGCTCGACGATATGCGGCGTGTGGTAGACGAGGTGATGGGCGAAGTCGCGCCAGACGAGTTCCTGCAGGAAACCCTCGGCGCCCGCCTTGCCCTCGGCCTTCGCGCGTTGACCGGCCCACCAGCAGGCGCGCGCCGAGATCTCGCCGTAGGTCAGGTTCTCCGAAAGGTGCGAGGTGCCGTTTCGGGACAGGTCGTCGCGGGCTTGCGAATAGGCATCCACCCCGTTTCCCATGAAGGCGCCGAGCCGCCCCCGCGCCGCACGCTCGCCCACCGCGAGATGCGGCCGGACGACATCCGCCCCGCGGACCATGGCAGCCCCGAGGTCGTGGTCGGCAAGGTCGTCGCTGTCGGGCCAGCGCCCCGGAGGCGTCAGTTTGGGCTTGTCGAGCGGATCGCCGGGGGAGCGGTCGCGCACCGCGCGCCAGAAAGGCGTGTAGACGCGGTAGTAGCCGCCCGTCTTGGTCTCGACGGTCAAGGGCTCGAACAGGACGTGGCCCGCGTGGCTCCGCGCCGCGATCCCGCCCTCCTTCAGCGCCGCCTTCACGCCCTCGTCCCGGTGTCGCGAGGCCGGATCGTACAGGCGGTTCCAATGGACCTCCGTCGCGCCGGTCTCGCCGACGAGGTCGCGAAGCACGTCGAGCGCCCTGCCCCGCCGCACGATCAGGCGCGACCCCTCGCCCTCCAGCGCCTCGCCGAAGGCGTCAGCGCCAAGACCCAGCCGCCACTTCGGCGCTGCCCCGTGTCCCTCCACGACCTCGTCGGTGATGAAGACCGGGATGACAGGGCGGCCCGCGGCAGCGGCGGCCGACAGCGCGGGGTTGTCGCTCAGCCGGAAATCCCGCCGCGTCCAGTAGAGGATCGGTGTCTCGCTCATGTCCCGTCATGCCGGTCGTTGCGCCCCGCGCGAGCTAAGGCCGCGCGTGGCGGGGTCAAGTCGCGGCCACGTCCACGACGACGCGGCCGCGCACCCCGCCCTTCAGGATCGCCTCACCCAGATCCGGTAGATCCTCGAGCCGCGCCTCCTGCACCATGGCCTCGAGCCTGTCCATCGGCACGTCGCGCGACACCCGCTCCCACGCGCGGACGCGGTTCTCGTAGGGCTGCATCACGCTGTCGATGCCGAGAAGGTTCACGCCCCTGAGCAGGAACGGGATCACGGTCGCGGGCAACTGCGCCCCGCCCGCGAGACCGACCGCTGCGACGCTGGCGCCGTACTTCATCTGCCCGAGCACGCGGGCGAGCATGGCGCCGCCCACGGCATCGACGCAGCCAGCCCAGGTCTCGGGCTCGAGCGGACGCTTCACGGTTTCGGCGAGTTCCTCCCGCGGGGCGATGCGTGCGGCGCCAAGGCCCTTGAGGTAGTCCTCCTGCTCCGGCCGCCCGGTCACCGCAGCCACGTCGTAGCCCAGGTGTGCAAGCGCCGCCGTCGCGACGGAGCCGACGCCGCCAGCGGCGCCGGTCACGAGGACCTCCCCCTTCTCGGGGGTCATCCCGTGATTCTCGAGCGCCATGATCGCCAGCATCGCCGTGAAGCCCGCCGTCCCGACGGCCATCGCCGCCCGCGTGGTGAGGCCCTCGGGCAGAGGCACCAGCCAGTCGCGTAGCCGCCCCAGTGGACCTCGCCCACGCGCCAGCCGGTCAGCACGACCCGGTCGCCGGGGACGTACCGGTCATCCTCGCTCGCCTCGACCACCCCGGCGAAGTCGATGCCGGGGACATGGGGATACCTCCGCACCAGCCCGCCGCCGGACCCGAGGCAGAGTCCGTCCTTGTAGTTGAGCGTGGAATACTCGACGGCCACGGTGACGTCGCCCTCCGGAAGCCTGTCCTCCCCGATCTGCTGCACCGAGGCTGTCTTCGCCCCGTCCGCGCCTTCCTCGACAACAAGTGCCCTGAACGTCATGCTTGTTCCCCCTGATCCGTTCACGTCCATGCCGCCGCGCAACCATCTGGTACGCCGTCCCTTTACGATCCCCTCCACGCGCGTCGCACGCGGTAGTCCAAAGTCGCGGCGGCGCGTTCCGAGCGGTCTAGCAGCACCGACCTTCCCGCGCACGCCCGAAGAACGGGCGAATGCCGGCCCCGCGGCCGCCGTTGCCCCGTTTTTCCTTGCGAGCCCTCCGGCCGCCCCATACGGTCCCGCACGGTCCAGACCCCAACACCGACAGGGAATTCCGACACCATGACCCACCGTTTCACCCTCGGCACGGCGATCGCGCTGGCCTTCGCGGCGCCCGCCTACGCACAGGACCTCCTCGTCTTCGACTACTCGGGCTTCGAGGACCCCGCCTATCACCAGCCCTTCATCGCCACCCATGGCGGCAGCCCGGAATTCGTCTTCTTCGGCGACGAGGACGAGGCGTTCCAGCGCCTGCTCGCGGGATTCCGCGCGGATGTCACGCATATCTGCGCGGGCTCCGTGCCGCGCTGGCAGGCCTCGGGCATCATCGAGCCCTGGGATACCTCGCGCATCGACAGCTTCGAGACGCTGAACGCGGCCCTCGTGGGCGAGGACGCGCTCGCGGGCACCGAGGAGCTCTACTTCCTGCCGACGGACTACGGCTCCACTGCCGTGGTCTACAATACCGAGGACGTGCCGGCGGACGACGTGTCGACCCTCGAGATCTTCAACAACCCCGACTATGCCGGGCGCCTGTCGATCCCGGACAACGTCGACGACGCCTATGCGCTCGCCTATCTCGCCACCGGCGTCACCGACTGGCGCGAGGTGACGGATGCCGAGTTCGAGGCGGCGACGGAATGGCTGCGCGGCATCCACCCGAACCTCGTGAACTACTGGGTCGATCCTGCCGAGATCCAGCAGCTCATGGCCTCGGGGCAGGTGCTGGCGGCCTGGGCCTGGAACGAGGTGCCGGTGTCCCTGGCCGGCGAGGGCTTCCCCACCGGCTTCGAGCGCAACACGGAGGAAGGCACGTCGGTCTGGCTCTGCGGCTACGTGAACATGGCCGAGGGCGAGGGCTCGGAGGACCAGGCCTACGACTACGTCAACGCGCTCCTGTCCGGGGAATCGGCCGGCCCGCTGCTGGACGCGGGCTTCGGCTCGGCCAATGCCGCGGCCCTCGAGGCGCTCGGCATGGAGGCGATGGAGGCCGCGGGCCTCGGCGAGGTGACCGTGCCGGTCCTCGCCCAGCTTCCCATCTCCAACGAGCAGCGCGAGCGCCAGGCTGAGGCCTTCGAGCGGATCAAGGCCGGCTTCTGACGCTCGGTTTTGCCAGTCGGCACGATCACGCACGGGCGCCCTTGGGCGCCCGTCCCGCGCCGCCCCCCCGCGCAGGCCACGCTTCGCGCGCGGGCGCCGTCGGCCATCTGCCGATCACGTCACCCGATGCCCGAGCGGCCTGCCTCTCCAAGACCTGCGCGCGATCTGGTATGATGCGGACTGCGCGACCGAGGACCACGTCCGTGACCGGCACC
>CAZUVG010000063.1:0-10660 GCA_964623765.1 uncultured Roseicyclus sp. | reverse complement strand
GTGAAGGAAGGCGACGTGATCGAGGTCCGAGAGAAGTCCAAGCAACTCGCCACCGTGCTGGAGGCCGTGCAGCTGCCCGAACGCGACGTGCCGGACTACCTCGAGGTGGACCATTCCAAGATGACCGCGACCTTCGTGCGCGTTCCCGGCCTTTCGGACGTGCCCTACGCGGTGCAGATGGAGCCGAACCTCGTCATCGAATACTACGCGCAGAACTGACGGTCGCTGCGGGCCGGGGGCCCGCGTGTCCGACGTCTCGCAAGGGGCCGTGCCGAACCGGTGCGGCCCTTCTTCGTTTTCCCGTGAAAGCCGCGCCTGGAGACATCCATGACCGATCATCGCGTCCACGGCCGCATCGACGGCCCCATCGTCATCATCGGCTTCGGCTCGATCGGGAAGGGAGCCTGGCCGCTGATCGAGCGCCATTTCGATTACGATGCCGACAGGCTGACGGTGATCGAGCCGGATGCCGGGAAGGCCACGTTCCTTCGACAGCACCGTATCAACCACGTGTCCGAGGCGCTGACGCCCGGGAACTACCGCAGGGTGCTGGGCGACCTGCTGGAGCCGGGCAAGGGCTTCGTGGTCAACCTGTCGGTGGATACCTCCTCGCTGGAGCTGATGAAGTTCTGCCGGGAACTCGGCGTGCCCTACATCGACACCGTCGTGGAGCCCTGGGCCGGTTACTATTTCGAGACGACCGACAACACGGCGCGCACGAACTACGCGCTGCGGCAGGCCGTGCGCGACGAGAAGGCGCGCAACCCGGGCGGCTCGACGGCGATCTCCTGCTGCGGAGCCAATCCGGGCATGGTGTCGTGGTTCGTGAAGGAGGCGCTTCTGACGCTCGCCCGCGACACCGGCCGGGAGGTCGGGGCGCCCGGAACCCGCGAGGGCTGGGCGAAGCTCATGCAGACGCTCGGCGTCAAGGGCGTCCACATTGCCGAGCGAGACACGCAGGCCCGCCGCCTGCCGCGCCCGCGGGGCGTTTTCGTCAACACATGGTCTGTCGAGGGCTTCGTCGCCGAAGGCTTCCAGCCCGCGGAACTCGGCTGGGGTACGCACGAGCCGTGGTTCCCCGAGAACGGGCACAGGCAGGAGACGGGATGCCGGGCGGCGATCTGGCTCGACCGGCCGGGTGCAATCACGCGAGTGCATACCTGGTGCCCGACGCCGGGTCCGCAGTTCGGCTTCCTCGTCACGCATAACGAGGCGATCTCGATCGCGGATTACTACACGGTCGGGCAGGGGGCGGAGCCCGAATACCGGCCGACCTGCCACTATGCCTACCATCCCTGCGACGACGCGGTGTTGAGCCTGCACGAGATGTTCGGCTCGGGCCGGGTGCAGGAGAAGCACCACATCCTGGCAGAGGACGAGATCGTGGAGGGGATCGACGAGCTTGGCGTCCTGCTCTACGGACACGAGAAGAACGCGCTCTGGTACGGCTCGCGCCTGTCGAACGCGGAGGCGATGGAGCTTGCGCCCTACCAGAACGCCACGGGTATGCAGGTGACGAGCGCGGTGCTGGCGGGCATGGTCTGGGCTCTGGAGAACCCCGGCGCGGGCATCGTGGAGGCCGACGAGATGGACCACGCTCGCTGCCTCGAGGTGCAGCGGCCCTATCTCGGGCCGGTCGAGTCGCATTACACCGACTGGACACCGCTCAAGGACCGTTGGGAGTTGTTTCCCGAGGACATCGACCCTGCGGAACCCTGGGCCTTCCGCAACGTTCTGGCGAGCTGATCCGGCGGCGCAGCTTCGGCTGCACGTCCCCCTCTCGCCGCGCCGCGGGCCCGGCCCGGCCATCGGAGGCGCTGCCCACGCACCCCCGGAGTTTCCCGCCAGGATGAAGGAGGGCCTTGTGCGCTCCTGCACGTTTGCCGCGATGGACGATGGGCGGAAAGCGGCGTAAGGGCAGGGGGATGGCACTCGGCGACACCTTCAGAACGGTCTCTCTCGCGGAGGCGGGGCGGCTGCCGCTGTGGCGGCGGCCCGTGGCGCTTCTTGCGGTCATGGCCTTCGCGATGCCGATCGCCTTCGCCACATGGTCGGCGCTCCTGAACAACTTCGTCATCGAGATGGCGGGCTTCGACGGGGCCGACATCGGCTGGCTGCACACCGTGCGCGAGATACCGGGGTTTCTCGCCGTTGCGGTGATCCTGCTGATCATTCTCATTCGTGAGCAGGTGCTGGCGCTGGTGTCGCTGGTCCTGCTGGGGCTTGCCACGGCGCTGACCGCGCAGTTCCCGACGCTCGGGGGGCTTTTGTTCGTCACGCTGCTCAGTTCGATCGGCTTCCACTACTACGAGACGGTGAACCAGTCGCTGCAGTTGCAGTGGATCGACAAGAAGAGGGCGCCGCAGACGCTGGGCTGGCTCCTGTCGGTGGGATCGGGCGCGACGCTTCTTGCCTATCTGCTGATCGTGGTGACATGGCGGGCGTGGGACCTGAGCTACGACCTCGTCTACTGGGTGGCCGGCGGCGTGACGGCGGCGATCGCGATCCTTTGCCTCGCGGTCTATCCCCAGTTCGAGAGCCCGAACCCCCAGACCAAGAAGATGGTCCTGCGGCGGCGCTACTGGCTCTATTACGCGCTGCAGTTCATGTCGGGCGCGCGGCGGCAGATCTTCGTCGTCTTCGCGGGCTTCATGATGGTGGAGCGCTACGGCTACGAGGTGCACCAGATCACCGCGCTGTTCATGGGCACGCTTCTGGCCAACATGATCGCGGCGCCCTTGCTCGGCCAGGTGGTGGCGCGATTCGGCGAGCGCCTGGCTCTGCTCGTGGAATACGGCGGGCTTGGGATGATCTTCCTGCTGTACGCCGGACTTTACGTCTACGACTGGGGCCCGTGGACGGCGGCGGCTCTCTACGTCGCGAATCACATTTTCTTCGCGCTGGCGCTGGCGATAAAGACCTACTTCCAGAAGATCGCGGCGCCGGGAGACATCGCGCCCACGGCCGCCGTCGCCTTCACCATCAACCACATCGCCGCGGTCTTCCTGCCGGCGGCTCTGGGCTACCTGTGGCTGACCTCGCCCGTCTCGGTGTTCCTTCTGGCGGCGGCGATGGCCGGCGTGTCGCTGGGCCTGTCCTGCCTCGTGCCGCGCCACCCCGAGGCCGGGCGCGAGACGGTGCTGGCGCGGCCCTTGGCGCCGGCGGCAGCGCCAGCGGAGTGACGCCATGACCACCTGGACCGCACTGACCACCCTTCCCGAGCAGAGTGCTGCGGAGGCGCTGGGGGAGGCGCTGGAGGCGCTCGAGCCCGCGCCCGTGGGCGTCGGCGTATTCGAAATGGAGGACGGATCGGGCCTGTGGGAGGTGGGCGCCTATTTCACCGGGGCGCCGGACGACGTTGCGCTCAGACTGCTTGCCGCCGCGCACGGGGCGCAGCCCTTCGCCGTCTCGCGGCTGCCCGAGACCGACTGGGTCGCCCATGTGAGGCGCGAGCTTCACCCGGTCGAGGCAGGGCGCTTCTTCCTTTATGGCGCCCACGATGCCGACCGCGTGCCGGAGGGCCGCGTACCCCTCCTGATCGAGGCGGCGATGGCCTTCGGCACCGGGCATCACGGGACGACGCGCGGCTGTCTCGAGGCCTATGACGCGCTTCTGGCCGAGGGTCCGGTTCCGCAGCGCGTGGCCGACGTTGGCGCCGGCACCGCGGTTCTCGCCATCGCCGCCGCGCTGACCTCGCCGAACCCGGTCATCGCGTCCGACATCGATCCCGTTGCCGTCGACGTGGCCCGGGCGAACGCTGCGGCCAACGGCGTGTCGGGGCGGGTACGCTGCCTGGAGGCAGCAGGGTTCGACCATCCCGAGATCGCGGCCGCCGCGCCATACGACCTGATCTTCGCCAACATCCTGAAGGGGCCGCTGGTCGAGCTTGCGCCGGAGATGCGTGCGCATCTGGCGGCGGACGGGCGCATAATCCTGTCGGGCCTGCTTGCGGATCAGGCTGCCGAGGTCACCGCGGCCTATGCCGCGCAGGGCCTGCAGTGTCGCCGCGAGGCGATCCTCGGCGAATGGGCGACGCTGACGCTGTCGCCATAATTTCGTCGCAATCTGTCGCAGAGTGTGGTAGAAACGTGGCCGGTGGGGGCGACATGTTTTTTCGGGTCGCCCAGAATGGCTCAGGATTCATCGACTTTTGCCGAGAGGATTCGGCGAATAGAGGCGTCGAAGGACGTTGCCTCGCGTCGCGATCGCGAGCCGGATACGCGGCACGTGTCGATCGTGGTCCATGCCGACGGCGTCGAGCGCGCCACGTTCACCCGCCGCGGCCTTCGGTTCGGTTTTCCGCTGAAGGGCGTGATCGTCGCGACGCTCGTGACGATCTTCGTCAAGGGATACCTGATATGGACGCTGGGCGACGAGGTCTACGGTGCCGCGGTGGCCGAGTTGCTCGCCGGGAACCGGTTTCAGCAGGCCGCGGGGCTTGTCCTTAAGCCCGACCTCGCGTCGCTCGCCGTGGTCGACGTCTTTCAGTACGTCTACCGCGCGATCATGTCGATCGGGACGGCTCTCGACGCTGCACGACTTCCGGGTTTCGCCTGAGGCGTCTCCGGTCGGGACGCGCGGAACGGGGCGCCCCCGGCAAGGGGCGCCCCGTTCTGGTCCACTAGTCGCCTGCGGGCTGTTGTCAGCGCCGGCCTGTGGCGATGTCGTCGATGTCGCCACGGGTGAGGCCGAGATCGTCGAGCTCCCTGTCGGACAGCTTCGACAGTGCCTTGCGGGTCACGCGGGCATCGTTCCATGCCGCGATACGGCCGACCACGTCGGCGAGCACGCGGGTGGCGCCGACGCCGGCGTCAAGAGGGCGGTTCGTGATGGCGGCCATGATCTTTTCCCTTCCGGTATCGGGGTCTCGTCTCTCGCATTTGTCGTTGCCGACCTGGCGCAAATAGGCGTCCGTCCGTTCCAACACAAATGCCGTTTCTGCATGGGTTCATTGCCGGCATGGCATAGCTGGTTCGGCGCACAAGTCGATGAAAAAGCGGCAAGAATCCGCCTGGCGGATGTCGCCTTCAGGCTGCCGGGTGACGGATTCCGACTAGTGCCGGGCGCGCCCGTCGCCGCGGGCTGGCAAGATGTCGCAATTCGTCCCGGCCTTGGCAGATGTTCGCCTTTCGTGCTAGTGGTGCACAAATGCGCCGGCGGACCGGCCGGCGGTGCCATCCGGGACCTCCCGACGGCCAGGCGGGGCGCAAGGCAGGGCAGCAGATGCGAATCATCGGGATCGATCCGGGCCTCCGATGCCTCGGCTGGGGGATCATCGAGGCGGACGGCACACGGTTGCGCCATGTCGCGAACGGCCAGTGCCGGTCAGAGGGGGACGCGCTCGCCGACAGGCTCCTGTCGCTCTACCGGCAGCTTTGCGAGGTGGTGGAGCGCCATGCGCCCGCAGCCGCGGCCGTGGAGATGACCTTCGTCAATCGCGACGGGGCAGGGACCCTGAAGCTCGGGCAGGCGCGGGGCGTCGCGATGCTTGTGCCCGCGGCGGCCGGCATCCCGGTCGCGGAATATGCGCCCAATGCTGTCAAGAAGGCCGTCGTTGGCGCGGGCCATGCCGAGAAGCGGCAGGTCGACCACATGGTGCGGATGCAGCTTCCCGGGTGCGATCCCGTGGGGCCGGATGCGGCGGACGCGCTGGCGCTCGCGCTCTGCCACGCCGCCCATGCGCGCGGCGGGCTGGCGCGCGCCCTTGCGGCAGGGGCCGGGCGATGATCGGAAAGCTTACGGGCCGCCTCGACTATGCCGGCACCGACCACGTGTTGATCGACGTGGGCGGCGTGGGCTATGTCGTCCACTGTTCCGAGCGCACGCGCACCGCGCTGCCGCCGTTGGGGGAAGTCGTGTCGCTCTGGACCGAACTCCTCGTGCGCGAGGATCTCCTGCAGCTGTTCGGCTTCATCAGTCCCTACGAACGCGAGTGGCACCGGATGCTCGTGTCGGTGCAGGGGGTGGGCGCGAAGGCCTCGATGGCGATCCTCGGCGCGCTGGGACCCGAGGGCGTCGCGCGCGCCGTCGCGCTGGGAGACTGGGGCGCGGTGCGCGCGGCGCCGGGGGTGGGGCCGAAGCTTGCGCAACGGGTCGTGAACGAGCTGAAGGACAAGGCGCCCGCGGCGATGGCGCTGGGCGGCGACGCGGAGGCTGGCGTGGTCGAACCGCCGCCCGGCCCTGTTCGGAAGCCCGCCGCGCCTGCCCGGAGCGGCGCCCAGGCCGAGGCGCTATCGGCGTTGCAAAATCTCGGCTACGCGCCCGCCGACGCGGCGCGCGCCGTGGCGGAAGCGGCCGGCAGCGACCCCGAGAGCGAAACGGCGGGGCTGATCCGTGCGGCGCTTCGCCTCCTCGCGCCGCGGGAGTGAGGGCGCTGGCCCCGGCCGCGCCCGTCCGCCATAAGGATGGACGATGACCGATCCCGATCCCACGCTCCGCCCCGACCGCCTGCCCGAGGATGCAGACCGGGCGCTGCGCCCGCAGAGCCTCGAGGAGTTCATCGGCCAGGAGGAGGCGCGCGCCAACCTTCGCGTTTTCACCGAAAGCGCGAAGCGGCGGGGCGAGGCGATGGACCACGTCCTGTTCCACGGCCCGCCCGGCCTCGGCAAGACGACGCTCGGGCAGATCGTGGCGCGGGAACTTGGCGTGAACTTCCGCATGACCAGCGGGCCGGTGCTGGCCAAGGCAGGCGATCTCGCCGCGATCCTGACCAATCTCGAGGCGCGCGACGTCCTGTTCATCGACGAGATCCACCGGCTGAACCCGGTGGTGGAGGAGGTGCTCTACCCCGCGCTGGAGGATTTCGAACTGGACCTCGTCATCGGCGAGGGCCCGGCGGCGCGCACGGTGCGGATCGAGCTTCAGCCTTTCACTCTGGTGGGCGCGACGACGCGGCTCGGTCTCCTGACAACGCCGCTCAGGGACCGCTTCGGCATCCCCACGCGGCTGGAGTTCTACACGGTGGACGAGCTCGACCACATCGTCCGCCGCGGGGCGCGCCTTGCCGGCATCCCGGCCGAGGCCGATGGCACGCGCGAGATCGCGGCGCGCGCGCGTGGAACGCCGCGTATCGCGGGGCGGCTCCTGCGGCGGGTGGTGGACTTCGCGCTGGTCGAAGGCGACGGGCGGCTCACACGAGAGGTCGCGGACGGGGCGCTGACGCGGCTCGGCGTGGATCGGCTGGGCCTCGACGCCGCCGACAGGCGGTATCTGACGCTCGTCGCGGAGAACTACGGCGGCGGGCCCGTGGGGATCGAGACGATCGCCGCCGCGCTCGCCGAGCCGCGCGACGCTCTGGAGGAGGTGATCGAGCCCTACCTTCTGCAGCAGGGCCTGATCGCGCGCACGCCGCGGGGGCGGATGCTGGCGCGCAAGGGGTGGGAGCACCTTGGCCTGCCCGCACCCGGCCGCACCGAGCAGGGCGATCTTTTCTGAACGGTCCCGGCCTTGACGCTCGGGCCGCATCGCGGCAGGCCTGCGCCGCATGTCCGACACACGCCCCCACGCCTCCCTCGATCCGCTCGCCCCCGACGAGATCGCGGCGCTCTTCACCCGCGGTGACGGCCAGTACCTCTTCGCCCGCTGGGGCCGTCCGCTGTCGCCGGTGGTCTTCGGAGCGCAGGAAGGAACCATCGCCACGCTGAAGGGCGCCTTCGAGGCGGTCTGCGCGCTCGCGGGCCACAAGATGGCCGAGACCGACCCGGAGCTCGGCGCGAACCTGATGGTCTTCTTCATCCGCGACTGGTCGGAACTGCCGGAGACGCCCGGTCTCGACCGCCTTCTGCCGGACCTTGCCGACATCGTGGGCCGCCTGCAGGCGGCAGGCGCGAACCAGTACCGTTCATTCCGCTTCGACGCGGCGGGCGGGATCAAGGCGGCCTTCGTCTTCCTCCGCATGGACGCGGAGCTTGCGCAGCTCCCCGCCGAGACCATCGCTCTGTCGCAGGCCGTGCAGACGATCCTTTTGTGGTCCGACACGGCCTTCCTCGGGACCTCGCCGCTTGCGATCCTGTCCGAAGGCGGCGCCCCGATCCTGAAGCCGCAGATCGCGGACCTGATCCGCGCGGCCTACGACCCCGTCCTGCCGGTGGCCGCAGACGATCCCGCGCACGCCCTGCGCCTTTCCGCGCGCCTGCCGCGCCCGCAGTAGGAGCCGCCATTGTCCGCCGACCCGGTCCATCGCCACCCCGTGCGCGTCTACTACGAGGACACCGACCTCGCCGGTATCGTCTACTATGCCAACTACCTCCGCTTCCTCGAGAGGGGCCGGTCGGAGATGGTGCGCGCAGCAGGTATCAGCCAGCGTGACATGAAGGATCGCGGCCTCGTCTTCGCCGTGCGGCGGGTCGAGGCGGACTACCTCAGGCCCGCAAGGTTCGAGGACGACCTTGTCGTCGAGACGCGTGCCTCCGGCCTCAGGGGCGCGAGCTTCGACATGCCACAGCGAGTCCTCAGGGGTGACGAGGTGCTGATGGAGGCGCTGGTGCGCGTCGTTGTCCTGAACGACCAGGGGCGTGCGACGCGGCTTACGGCGGATATTCGCGCAAAACTCGCGGCCCTCACGGCAGATGTCGGCATGTGACGGAGAAGTGTTCGCCAAGGCCGTTGGAAGCTGGTAAACTTCGCAATAACGAGGCGCGACCCGAAGCGCGCCCGCCACCGAGGCCGGGCCAGAGGACTACAGAACAGCAATGGAAACGGAAACGCTCGCGCTGGCGCAGGAGGCGGAATACACCGTCATTGCGCTCTTCTTTCGCGCGTCCTTCATCGTTCAGGCGGTCATGATCGCGCTGATCGTGGCGTCCGTATACGTTTGGGCGATCACCTTCTCCAAGTATCGGATGTATCGCCGTGCGCGCGCCAACGCCGCGGCCTTCGACGCAGCCTTCTGGTCGGGGGAGCCGCTGGACGAGCTCTACGACCAGGTGGCCACTGCGCCCTCCAGCGCGTCCGAAAGGGTCTTCGTCGCCGGGATGACCGAATGGCGCAGGTCCCTGCGCGATGACGGCGCGCTCATCCCCGGCGTGCAGCAGCGCGTGGACCGCTCCATGGACGTCGCCATCGCGCGCGAGAGCGAGCGGCTGACCAAGGGCCTGAACTTCCTCGCCACCACCGGGGCCACGGCGCCCTTCGTCGGCCTTTTCGGCACGGTCTGGGGGATCATGCGCTCGTTCCAGGAGATCGCGGGCTCGGGAAACACTTCGCTCGCCGTGGTCGCGCCCGGCATCGCTGAGGCGCTGCTTGCCACGGGTCTCGGCCTGCTCGCGGCAATCCCGGCGGTCATTTTCTACAACAAGCTGTCCAGCGACGCCGACAGCCTCGTGGCGAGCTACGAAGGCTTCGCCGACGAGTTCTCCACGCTTCTGTCGAGGCAGCTCGACTGATGGGCATGTCGGTGGCGCAGAAGGGCGGGGGTGGCCGGAGACGCGGGCGTGGCAGCCGCGGCACCCGGCCCATGTCCGAGATCAACGTCACGCCCTTCGTGGACGTGATGCTGTGCCTTCTGATCATCTTCATGGTGGCGGCACCGCTGATGACCGTGGGCGTGCCCATTGACCTGCCCGACACCTCCGCCGAGGCACTGCCATCCGAGGAGGAGGAGCCGCTGACCGTCACCCTGACGCCCGAGGGCGCCGTGCTGGTGCAGACGACGGAGGTTCCGGTCGACCAGCTCGTCGCGCGGCTGCAGGCCGTGGCGGCGGAGCGGGACAGCACGCGCATCTTCCTGCGCGCCGACGGTGCGATCCCCTACGAGCGCGTGATGACCGTGATGGGTGCGCTCAATGCCGGCGGGTTCCGTGAGATCGGGCTTGTCACCGATTCCGGTGGCCCGCGCCTCGACGGGTCCGATCAGCCCGGGTCCGGGGAGTGAGGCGGCCATGCGCCGGGAACTCTACGCATCTGCGGCGATCCATGCCGCGATCCTGCTCCGTTGCTGCTGGTGGACGACGACCCGAATCACCGCGAGCTTTACTCACGACGCCTCGGGCGACTCGGATACTCCGTGCAGGCGGTCGGCAGTGTCGAGGACGCGCTCGATGCGGTGGCCGAGGCCCTGCCCCGCGCGGTGGTCCTCGACATCGCCATGCCCGGTCGCGACGGGCTGAGCCTTCTGCAGGAACTGATTGCGCTCGAACCCTCGCTGCCGGTCATCATTCACACCGCGTACCCGGCGTTCCGGGACAACTTCCTGACCTGGACCGCAGAGGCGTACATCGAGAAGAGTTCGGACCTGCAGCCGCTCTCGCAGGCAATCGAGCGCGCGACCGGGCAACGCAGCGTGGCGTAGAATCTCCCGGTTCCGCGGGGAGGTCCCCGCGGTCGCGGTCCCGAATCACACCGCCGAAGCGCTCAAGCCCGGCGGTGTGAGGAGAGGCCATGAAAACACGTCCCGATCTGCTTGACGCGAACTCCCTCGAAGGCATCGAGGTCGTCCAGCTTACCCACGAGACCGACGTACCCTCGTCGCACATCTACATGGAGGCGCAGATCTTCGCTCCCGATGCAAAGCGCTTTGTGCTGCACCGATCGTCACACGCGCACGGCAGCGATCAGCACGACCCCGAGCACCGCTATCTGCTGTGCGACCTTGAGCACGACTGCGCGCTCTCGCCGCTGACACATGAGACGGGCGCGACCGGTCCATCGATCAGCCCCGACG
>CAZUVG010000062.1:0-10702 GCA_964623765.1 uncultured Roseicyclus sp. | reverse complement strand
TAGAGCGGTTTCCCACTCTTGAAGAGTGTCCAGCAGAGAGTTCAATGTTTCTCTCTCCAGCTGCTCCAGAGCGCCCATTGCAGCCCATTCCTGACGCACGCTTCCGGACGTGGACATTGCGTCCCAGCCGCGGCCAGCCTTCTTGCACGTGGGCAGGTCCATCGCTATCGCTACGGTTGCACGAGAAACGAGACGCGAACATCCATGGCAACCTTCCGGCCGAGCGCTGGCCCGCAACCGACAGCGGTGCCCGCCCCGAAGATCCCGGCCTCCGCGACGGAGGAACGCGAGAAGTCCAAGCGCATCGGCAGCCTCAGGGCGCTGGGGCCTTTCCTGGCGCCCTACGGAGGCCTGCTGGCCGCCGCCATCGCGGCGCTCATAATGACGGCCATCGTCTCGCTGACCCTGCCGCTCGCCGTCCGCCGCGTCGTGGACGGGTTCGAGACCGAGAGCGCCGAACTTCTCGACCAGTATTTCCTTGCCGCGCTGGCCATCGCGCTCCTGCTCGCGCTGGGCACGGGGCTGCGCTACTACCTCGTGACGCGGCTGGGCGAACGCGTGGTGGCCGACATCCGCAAGGCCGTCTTCGACCGCATGATCGGGATGAGCCCCGCCTTCTACGAGAAGATCATGACCGGCGAGGTCCTGAGCCGGATCACGACCGACACGACGCTTCTGCTGAGCGTCATTTCCTCCTCCGTCTCGATCGCGTTGAGGAACGCGCTGATCCTTCTGGGCGGCCTTGCGCTGATGACCGCGACCTCGCCGAAGCTCTCGGGGGCGGTTCTCCTGATCGTGCCGGCCGTCATCGTGCCCATCATCGTGCTCGGCCGCCGTCTCCGCGCCCTCAGCCGCCAGAACCAGGACTGGATCGCGGAAAGCTCCGGCAACGCCTCCGAGGCGCTTCTCGCGGTGCAGACCGTGCAGGCCTTCACCCACGAGCGCCCGTCCGCGGCGACCTTCGATGCGGTGACCGAGCGCAGCTTCGACAGCGCCAAGAAGCGGATCGCGACGCGCGCGGTGATGACGGTCATCGTCATCTCGCTGGTCTTCGCGGGCATCGTCGGTGTCCTCTGGATCGGCGCGCGCGACGTGCGGGCCGAGGCCATGTCGATCGGCGAACTGATCCAGTTCCTGATCTACGCGATCATGGTCGCGGGCTCGGTCGGCGCGTTGTCCGAGATCTGGGGCGAGCTGCAGCGCGCCTCGGGCGCCACGGAACGGCTGGTGGAGCTTCTCCAGACCGATGACAGCGTCGACGATCCCGCGAAGCCGAAACCCCTGCCGCAGGGCGGACGCGGCGAGATCGCCTTCGACAACGTCCGCTTCCACTATCCCACGCGGCCCGAGAGCCACGCGCTCGACGGGGTGTCCTTCAACATTCGCCCGGGCGAAACCGTGGCCCTCGTCGGGCCCTCCGGCGCGGGCAAGACGACCGTGTTCCAGCTTCTCATGCGGTTCTACGACCCGGCCACGGGGCGCATCACGCTTGACGGGACGCCGCTGACCGACATGCGCCGCGACACGTTCCGCGCGGCCATGGCGCTCGTGCCACAGGACCCTGTGATCTTCGCGGCCTCGGCGCGCGAGAACATCCGGTTCGGCCGCCCTGACGCCACCGACGCCGAGGTGGAGGAGGCAGCCCGCGCCGCAGCCGCCCACGATTTTCTCGCCGCGCTGCCCCAGGGATACGACACTTATGTCGGCGAACGTGGCCTGATGCTGTCGGGCGGGCAGAAGCAGCGCATCGCCATCGCGCGCGCGATCCTCCGCGACGCGCCGATCCTTCTCTTGGACGAGGCGACCTCCGCCCTCGACGCGGAATCCGAACGCCTCGTGCAGGAGGCCGTCGCGCGCCTGTCGGAGGAGCGCACGACGCTCATCGTCGCCCACCGCCTTGCAACGGTGAAACAGGCCGACCGCATCCTCGTCTTCGAGGCGGGCCGGATCGTCGCCGAGGGTACCCACGACAGCCTCGTGGCCGAGGGCGGCCTCTACGCGCGCCTCGCGCGGCTCCAGTTCACGGAAGGCCTCGCCGCGGAGTAACGCAGCGTCCGCCTTGCGCCGTCGGCGGATCGCTCCCATGCTGCCGTCGCTCCAGCCGCGCGGGAGGAACGGACGCGGCGGGGCGACACAGGGAGGACGTCATGCAGACATTCGCCGATCGCGAGGACGTGACCGATATCGAGGCGCGCTTTCCGTGGCCCGGAAGCCAGCCCGCGACCACGCTCTACGAGCTTCTGTCAGGCACCGCCGCGCGGCACCCGGACCGCAACGCGATGTCCTTCCAGATGTTTTCCGGTCCCAAGGACAAGGCCGAGACGCTGAGTTGGTCCGAACTGCATGCCCGCGTCACGCAGGCCGCGAACACGTTCCGCGCCCTCGGCGTGAAGGAGACCGACACGGTCGCGATGGTGCTGCCCAACTGCACCGAGACCGCGGTGACGATCCTGGGCGGGGCGGTCGCGGGAATCGTCAACCCGATCAACCCGCTGCTGGAACCCGAGCAGATCGCCGCCATCCTGCGCGAGACCAAGGCCAGGGTCGTCGTCACGCTGAAGGAGTTCCCCAAGACAGACGTCGCCCAGAAAATGGCCGAGGCGGTGCGCAATGCGCCGAACGTCCAGGTCGTGATCGAGGTCGATCTCCTGCGCTACCTCACCGGCGTGAAGAAGCTGATCGTTCCCTTCATCCGGCCGAAGAACCCCACAGGCCACCGCGCCCGCGTGGTGGACTGGGACAAGGAGGTCGCGAAGCACCCGCGCAACCGCCTGACCTTCGAGGATTCGAAGACGGACCGCATCGCCGCCTATTTCCACACGGGCGGCACCACCGGCATGCCCAAGGTCGCGCAGCACAGCTATTCCGGCCTGATCTACAACGGCTGGATCGGGCACACGATCCTCTTCACCCACGAGGACAACGTGATCTGCCCGTTGCCGCTGTTCCACGTCTTCGCCTGCCACGTGATCCTGATGGCGATGGTGGCGAGCGGGGGCCACGTCATCTTTCCGACCCCGCAGGGCTACCGGGGGGAGGGCGTCTTCGACAACTTCTGGAAACTCGTGGAGCGCTGGAAGGTCACCTTCATCATCACCGTGCCCACAGCCATAGCCGCCAAGATGCAGCGCACGGTGGATGCGGATGTCTCATCAGTGAAGACCGCCTTCTCGGGCTCCGCGCCCCTGCCGGTGGAACTCTTCCACCGCTTCGAGAAGGCAACGGGCGTCAAGCTCGTGGAGGGCTACGGCCTGACCGAGGCGACCTGCCTCGTCTCGTGCAACCCCGTCGACGGCGAGAAGAAGATCGGCTCTGTCGGCATCCCCTTCCCGCATTGCCGCGTCCGCATCCTCAAGCAGACACCCGAGGGCGTTATCGACTGCGACGTGGACGAGGTGGGGGAGATCTGCGTCGACAACCCGGGCGTCCTGGAGGGCGCGACCTATACCGAGGGGGCGAAGAACGACGACCTCTACCATTTCGGCCGCTATCTCAGGACGGGCGATCTCGGCCGGATCGATCCCGACGGCTATCTCTGGATCACGGGCCGGGCGAAGGACCTTATCATCCGCGGCGGGCACAACATCGACCCCGCCGAGATCGAGGAGGCGCTGGCCGGCCACCCGGCCGTCGCCTTCGCGGGCGCCATCGGCCAGCCGGACGCCTTCTCGGGGGAATTGCCCTGCGTCTACGTGCAGTTGGTGGACGGGGCTCATGCGGACGAGGAGGAGCTGACAGGTTGGTGCCGGGACCACATCCACGAGCGCGCTGCGATCCCCAAGCACTTGGAGATCATACCGGAAATGCCTACGACGGCTGTCGGCAAGGTGTTCAAGCCCGCGCTGCGCCGGCTCGCCATCACGCGGGTCTACGACAAGGCATTGTCGGAGGCAGGCGTCGCGGCCCGCGTGGCCGAGGTGCGCGAGGACAAGCGGCTGGGTCTCGTCGCCATCCTGGAGAAGACGGGCGAGGCGGACGACGCGGCTGTGGCCGGGATCCTCGGCGAATACACCCGCCCCTGGGCCTGGCACGACGCCTGACGGCCCCGACGGCATGGCGCGGCCCCGGATCGACAACCGCACGGCGCGGCGGCTCTTTCTCGATCGCCATGCGCTGGCCGAGCCGCCCTCGGGCAAGGCATCGGGCGTGGCGCTCGCCGGGCTGATCGAGCGGCTCGGCTTCGTGCAGGTCGACAGCGTCGACACGCTCGCACGCGCCCACGACCTGATCCTCTGGTCGCGGCGCAATGCCTACCGGTCGGCTGGTCTCCGTGTGCTTAACGACCGGGCTCGCCTGACCTTCGAGCACTGGACGCATGACGCCGCGGTGGTGCCGGTCGCCTTCTACCCGCACTGGCGCCTGCGCTTCGCCCGCGACCGCGAACGCCTGCACGCCCGGTGGCGCAACTGGCACGGGCCCGCCTTCCACGGCGAACTCGACCGGGTTCTCGACCACGTCGCGCGGCACGGGGAGGTATCGAGCACCGATTTCACCGGCGAGAGGGCGGCGAAACCGACCGGCTGGTGGGACTGGCATCCCTCGAAGACCGCGCTTGAATACCTCTGGCGCTCGGGCGATCTCGCGGTCACGCGGCGCGAGAACTTCCGCAAGATCTACGATCTCGCCGAGCGCGTGATTCCGCCCAAGTGGCTGACCGCCCGTCATCCCGACCCGGAGGAGACCGTCGACTGGGCCTGCGCGGCGGCGCTCGACCGGCTGGGATTCGCCACCAGCGGCGAGATTGCGGCCTTCTGGGATCTCGTCACGCCGGCCGACGCAAAGGCATGGGCCGCCTGCGCCCTTGGCGAGGGAAGGGTCGTGGAGGCCGAGGTCGAGGGTGCCGACGCAAGGCCGCGGCGGGTGTTCGTTCGCCCCGAGACGCTCGCGGCGCTTTGCATCCTGCCGGAGCCGCCGCCACGGATGCGGGTGCTCAGTCCCTTCGACCCCGCGCTCCGCGACCGGCGTCGGGCCGAGCGCCTCTTCGGCTTTTGCTACCGTATCGAGATCTTCGTGCCTGCAAGGAAACGCGAATACGGCTACTACGTGTTTCCCGTGCTCGAGGGCGACCGTCTCGCGGGGCGTATCGACATGGCGGCAGGCACCGGGCGCACCCGGCTTGACGTGCGCGCGTTCTGGCCCGAGCGCGGGGTCACTATGGGCCGCGGGCGGCGCGCCCGGCTGATCGCGGAGATCGAGCGCGTCGCGCGCTTCGCAGGTTGCAGCGCAATCGCGTATCGGGAGGGCTGGTTGCGGGGGGCAGCATGAGCTCGGCCCGGCCGTATCGGTCTGTGGATGGCGTCGAATCTGGCTTCGCGGGCAAGCCTCTGCGACTGTCTTCGCTTGTGAAAATTCGCATTTTTCCACAGCGCCTCACGCACTTTCCACAACATCGTGTGGGCAAAATGTTGAAAACACGATTTCGACGTGAGGGCGCAGGTCTGTGGTCCACTCGCTTCAAGCTCCGCATCAGCTTTGGCGGCGGTGGCCGCGCCTTCGCCTCAGCCCCCGGCGATCCGTTCCATCGGGCCGAGCACGTCCACGCCCTGGGTGCGGAGGAAGTGCAGCATGTCGATGAAGACCCAGTTCTCCGCCAGCCGGTCGCCTGCGCGGCGGTAGATGTCGACGACCCGGAACTCCGCCGTCCGGTCGCTCGCGGGCAGGCCCATGAAGCCGCCCGTGTGCCGCGCGGCGAAGCTCGGCCAGCCGAAGAAGCCGCCGTAGTGTCCTTCCGCGAGCCGTGCGGTGTGGCGCGAGGGCTGGCGGTCGGTGAAGGCGGCGCGGAACGGTCCGGAATGCTGTGCAGCGTAGCGCGGAATGGTGTAGGTCGACCCGATCCCTTCCGGGCCCCACCACAGCATGTCCTCGGCCCAGGTTCGGCGCAGCTCGTCTTCGAGCGGCAGCGCCGACTGCCACGTGCCAAGATCCCCGATCATCGCATCGATGAGCGCAAGCGTCGCCTCGCCTTCGGCGACGGGCTGCGGGTCGCGCAGAAGCCCGTCGTGCGTCCGGGGCCCCGGCTGGACGAGATGCTGCGCCGTCGCCGGCCCGAAGGGCGACTGGCCTGCCTGCGTCATCAGGTGCGGGATGTCGAGGAACTGGGCAGTCTCGGCGATGCGCCCGTCCTCGACCCGGTGGAACTCGGCATACCGCAGGAGCGCGAGCTTGCCGGTCGGCCGGATGCCGAGCCATGGCGCGTCGAACAGGCCCATCAGGTGCCCCATCGACACGACCCAGACGGAAGCGAAGCCGTCGATCTCGTTCAGGCCGGCAAAGAAGATGTCCTCCCGCCGCTGCAGCGAGGTGAGCGCCCAAAGCAGCGGCCGCCAGAAGACGCCCGCCACGTCCTCGGCGCCAGTGCGGTCGTCGAACGGGCACATGCCATGCCATTCCCATCCGGGCGCGGTATGGCGGGCGAGCGCGTCCTCCACCGTTTCGGGCGTCGCGGCCGCGAGCGCCTCGTGATAGGCGCGGACGATCGCCTTCTCCCGCTGGAAGCCGGTCATGGCATGGGTCTGGATGTTCATCTCTGTCTCGATCATCGGCCTTCAGGCGGCCTCCCTATGCCGTAGCGTCATCCCTTCACGGCTCCCGCCGTGAGCCCGCTCACGATCTGGCGCTGGAAGAAGAGGATGAGGAGGAAGAGCGGCACCGTGGCCGAGACCACGGCTGCCACGGCGAACATGATGTTGCCTTCGACCTGCACCGATCCGAGGAACGAGGCGATGCGCGGCACCATGGTCTGGTTCTCGCTCGACAGGATCATCGCGGTCACGGCGAAGTCGTTGTAGGCGAGCAGGAACGAGAACAGGCCCGTGGTGATCACGCCGGGCCACATCACCGGCATGATGACGTGGCGGAAGGCCTGGAAGCGCGTGCAGCCGTCGACCATGGCGCTTTCGTCGAGGTCCTTGGGGATGTTGAGGAAGAAGGAGTGCAGCATCCACAGCGTGAACGGCTGGTTGATCGCCACCAGCACGATGATCGCGGTCGGCAGGTAGCCCCAGACGTTCCACTCGAAGAACGGCAGCAGGTATCCCGAGACGAGCGTGATGTGCGGCATGGCCCGGAACACGAGCGCGATCATCAGGAGCCAGAAGGCATAGCGGAAGCCCGACCGCGCCAGCGCGTAGCCGCCGAGCGTGCCGAGCGTCAGCGAGATCACGACCGTCGCTACCACGACGATCAGGGTGTTGAGCACGTTGCGCCAGAACCCGCTCTCGACCCAGGCGCCCCAGTAACCCTGCGTGGTGAAAGGGCCGCCCGTCTCCTCGCGCGTGAGCGGCCCGGTGATCGCGTTCATCCAGTCCGCGCGCGAGAAGAAGTCGCCCTGCACCTTGAACGAGCCCCAGACCGTCCAGAGGAAGGGGAAGGCGGCGATGATCAGCCACAGGATAACGAAGGCCGTGGAGAGCACGACGAGGCTGGTCGAGCGGCGCTGGGATGCGATGGACATGCGGCTCAGACCCTCTTGCGGTTGAAGTCGCGCCAGGTGCGGATCAGCACGGGCGTGAGCAGGACGGCGACGCCGAGGATGGTCAGAACCGAGGTCGCAGCCGCCGAACCGAACTGCTGAACGTCGCCGCGCAAGTCGCTGTAGATGATGTACGAAAGCGACGTGGCGCTCGCCTGCGCCTGGAAGCCCACGATGGGCTCGAAGACGCGGAAGTTGTCCATGAGCTGGATCAGCGCGACGAAGACGACGAGCGGTGTCAGGTGGGGGATGACGACGTAGCGCACGCGCTCCCAGCGGTTCGCGCCGTCGATCATGGCAGCTTCCAGAGTCTCGCCCGGCACGGTCTGGAGACCGGCGTAGAAGACGATGAATGCAAACGGCGCGGAACTCCACGCGCCGTACACGAAGAGCACGATCCACGTCAGCGAGGGCGAGGCGCGCAAGCTGAGATCCGGGTCGTCGAAGATGAGCTGGAGCGTCGCGCCGATCACCCCGTCCGCGTTGAGCATCCAGGCGAGCACGAGGCTGCCGATCAGCGGCGTCACGATCATGGGCAGGAGCGAGAAGAAGATCGTGGGCCCGCGCAGGATGCGCGGCAGCCCGTTCACCCCAAGCGCGATGGCAAGACCGAGCACAAGAACGAAGGGTGTCACGATGAAGGTATAGGCCAGCGTGAAGATCAGCGCCCGGTAGAAGGGCAGGTTCATCACCTGGCCCCAGAACTGGCCGAGCGTTTCCGACGCCGCCCAGGCTGAAGCAAGCTCCTGCGTGGCGAGGTGCCCGCGATCGAGATAGGTGCCCAGCCCGTTGAAGCGGCCGAGCGGCCGTTCTTCGCGTAGCGCCGCCGTGGCGTCCCTGTCCACCCGCGTCTCCTCGGTGCAGCCGAAGGGGCCGCAGTTCTCGACCGTGACCAGCACCTGCTCGTGCTCGATGAACAGCGACTGCACGATCACCGAGACGATGGGCAGCGCAATGAACAGGATCATCGCGGCGAGCGAGGGGAGGATGAACCAGAAGAAGGTGCGGTGAGGCATGGGCGCCCGCGCTCCGGCTGGCCGCGGCGGGACGGGGTCCGCCGCGGCCGGTGTCGCTTACTGCAGGAAGCCCTGCGCGCGGGCGGCTGCCGTGTAGGCGGCCTCGACGTCGGCCAGCGCCTGTTCGGCGCTCTCCTCGCCCTGCATGAACTGCGCCAGCTCGTCGCCGAGCGCGGTGTGCATCAGGCCGATATAGGGCAGCATCGGGTAGGGCCGCGCGCCTTCCGCCGCGGTCGCCGCGACGCCTGCCCCGGCCGGGGTGGGCGTGTAGCCCTCCATCAGCCAGACCGCGTCCTCGTTGTGGGCCGCAATCACCTCGGGGCGCAGGCCGTGCATCACCGCCTGGAACGTCGCCGCCGCATCCTCGTCGGAGATGTTGGCCGCGACGGTGAAGCCGTCCCACCAGAGGGTGGAGGCCGGCACGTCGCCGCCGTCTGCCGTCGGCGCCGCGACGAGCAGCGTGTTCTCGACCACCCCGGGCGTCGAGTTTTCCGCGTCGAGGATGCCGCCCCCGCGTGAGCCCCACATGTAGGCAACGGCGAGGTCGCCGGATTCCCACAACGCCTGCGTGGCGTTCGAATCGAACGTCAGGAAATCGGGATCGGCGTATTCGTTGAGAGCGGCCAGCATCTCGAGCGCCGCGACGCCGGTCTCGTTGTTGATCGCGGGCGCGGCGGAGCCCGGCTCGAAGAACTGTCCGCCCATGCCGAGATACATGTTCACGAATTCCTCGCCAAGGTTCCAGCCCGAGCCGGTGTTCATGGCGAACGGGTTTTCCATGATGCCCGCCTCGCGGATCTGGGCGAGCACGTCGAGCACTTCCTCGTAGGTGGTCGGAACGCCCGCGCCGATCTCCTCGAGGATGTCCTGCCGCACGAAGAGATGCTGGGCGTTGGCCATGAAGGCGATGGCCATGACCTGGCCGTCGATGGTGATCTTGTTCCCGTCCGGGAGGTCGGGTGCGTATTCCGCGATCAGCTCGTCGAGCGGCCGGATCAGACCCCCGTTGAGGAGAGGCACGATCGAGGAGTTGGCGACCACGGCTGCGGTGTATTCCGCGGGGTTCGCGGTCAGCGCCGCGACCTGGATATCGCGATGTTCGGTCGTCTGGTTGGCGCTGACCTCGACCGTGTCCGAGGCGCATTCCATCGCGCCCGCGGCCATCGCCTGCAGCGCGGGGAAGTCGTTGGAGAGGATCGAGACGCGGCCCGATTCGATGCCGCAGTCGGCGAGTGCGGGCGAGCCCAGCACGAGCGCGGCGGCCGTGGCGGCGGAAAGTCTGGAGAATGTCATGGCACTCTGGCTCCCTGTGTGGCGGCCCGGTTTCGGGACCGGTCCTTCGTTCTATGGCGGCCGCCCGTGCCGTCTACCTCCGGACGAGGCGCCGTCCGGCACGGCCGCGAATCGGACGCGCGTTGCATACGTGTGCAATCCTGAGCCCACCCGCTGCCCTCTGGCAAGGTTTTTCCGCAACGTCAGCAGCCGGGTCGCGTACAAGGAAAATTGAACTTGCGCGGGTTTCCCGTTCCGGCCTAGCGTAACTGCAAACGTATGCACGCCAGAACCGTGGGAGTGGCCATCGCATGGCCGAGATCCAGCTCAGGAACCTCTGCAAGCGCTGGGGAAGCTTCGTCGGCGTCGACAGTTTCGACCTGACGATACCCGACCGGCAGTTCCTCGTCCTGCTCGGACCCTCGGGATGCGGCAAGACGACCACGATGCGCATGATCGCGGGGCTGGAGGAGGCGACCGAGGGCGACATCCTGATCGACGGCAGGCGCGTCAACGATCTCGATCCCAAGGATCGGGACGTGGCGATGGTGTTCCAGTCCTACGCGCTTTACCCCAACCTCGACGTCTACGAGAACATCCGCTTCCCGCTGAAGGTGCGGAAGATCGACCCCGCCACCCACCGCGACCGCGTGATGCGCGCCGCCGAAATGGTGGAACTGACCGATTTCCTCCACCGCCGTCCTGCCGAGCTTTCGGGCGGCCAGCGCCAGCGCGTGGCGCTGGCCCGCGCCATCGTGCGCCAGCCCAACGTCTTCCTGATGGACGAGCCGCTCTCGAACCTCGACGCGAAGCTGCGGGTCTCGACGCGGGCGCAGATCAAGAACCTCTCCCACGAGCTCCAGGTGACGACGATCTACGTCACCCATGATCAGATCGAGGCGATGACACTGGCCGATCGCGTGGTGGTGATGAACAAGGGCGT
>CAZUVG010000061.1:0-10715 GCA_964623765.1 uncultured Roseicyclus sp. | reverse complement strand
CCACCTTCCTCGAGAAGGACGGGACCTTCACCAATGCCGAGCGGCGCATCAACCGCGTGCGCAAGGTCATGGCACCGCGCAACGGTTATGCCGACTGGGAGGTGACGCAGCTTCTGGCGAACGCCATGGGGGCCGGATGGCAATACACGCATCCTTCGCAGATCATGGAGGAAATCGCGGCGACGACCCCCTCCTTCGCAGGCGTCTCCTACGAGATGCTCGAGGAGAAGGGCTCGGTCCAGTGGCCCTGCAACGCGGCCAGGCCCGACGGCTCGCCGATCATGCACGTGGACGGCTTCGTGCGCGGCAAGGGGCGGTTCATGATCACCGAATATGTCGCCACCGAGGAACGGACGGGGCCGCGCTTCCCGCTTCTGCTGACGACGGGGCGGATCCTGTCGCAGTACAACGTCGGCGCCCAGACGCGGCGGACGGAAAACACGGTCTGGCACAACGAGGACGTGCTGGAGATCCATCCCCACGACGCCGAGGTGCGCGGGATCAAGGATGGCGACTGGGTCAAGCTCGCCTCCCGCTCTGGGGAGACGAGCTTGCGCGCCGTGCTGACGGACCGTGTCACGCCCGGGGTGGTCTACACGACCTTCCACCATCCGGGCACGCAGGCCAACGTGATCACGACGGACCATTCCGACTGGGCGACGAACTGCCCGGAATACAAGGTGACGGCTGTGCAGGTCTCGCTGTCGAACGGGCCGAGCGAATGGCAGCGGGACTATGCCGACCGCGCGGCGCGCGCACGCCGCGTGCTGCCGGCGGCCGAATGAGGGGCGATCACGTGCGGGCGGCGACCGGCGTCCGTGGCCTTGCGCTCGCCGCGGGCGACCGCCGCGACGTCACGCGTTCGCTGCCGGAGGAGGTGGCGGTCGCCATCACCGTGAACGGCACCAGCCAGGCGGTGATGATGGCGACGCCCGCGGACATCGAGGACTTCGCCACCGGCTTCGCGCTGAGCGAGGGAATCGTCGAGCACACCGGCCAGATCGAGAGCGTCGAGGCGATCGAACTGCCCCGCGGCATCGAGGCGCGGCTCTGGATCGCGGAGGAGAGGGCCGAGGCGCTCGGCGCGCGGCGCCGGGCGATGCTGGGGCCCGTGGGTTGCGGACTGTGCGGTATAGAAAGCCTCGAGGAGGCGATGCGACCCGTGCCGGCCGTGGGTGGCGGTCCCGTCTTCGCGCGGGCCGACCTGATGCAGGCGGCGGGGGCGCTCAGGGCGCATCAGCCGTTGCACGACCTGACGCGGGCCGTCCATGCGGCGGGCTTCCTTCGGCCGGGGCAGGGGATCACCCACGCCCGGGAGGATGTCGGCCGCCACAACGCGCTCGACAAGCTTATCGGTGCGCTGGCGCATGAAGGGGCCACGGCGGCGGAGGGCGCCTTAGTGCTGACCAGCCGGGTGTCGGTGGACATGGTGCAGAAGGCCGCGATGGCGGGCGCGGGGCTGGTCCTGTCCGTCTCGGCCCCGACGGCACACGCGCTGCGGCTGGCCGAGGGGGCGGGCATGACACTTGTCGGGCTGGCGCGGGGCGACGGGCTCACCGTCTTCTGTCATCCCGAACGGATCGGGGAGAGTTCAAGCGATGTCGCCTGAAAAGCTCGTGCGCATGGCCAACCAGATCGCGACGTTCTTCGCCAGCCAGCCGGGGCCAGACAAGGCCGAGCGGGTGGCGGGCCATCTCAGGGATTTCTGGGGTCCGGAGATGCGGCAGGCGCTCAAGGCCCATGCCGAGGCGGGCGGCGCGGAAGAGTTGCACGACCTCGCCCGGCGCGCGCTGCCGCTGATCTGATTCCGCCAGACCCTTGCAAGGGTCTGGCCGACGCGCTTGCAAGCGCGTGGCAGCGATTTGCAAATCGCTGCGCGCCGGATGGCTTGGGGACCGCCACCGGCCGCCCGCCCTCAGAGCGCCTGGCGGTCGACGATCGCCACGCCGTCGGCCACCGCGTCGCTCGGGTGGGTCACGATGACGTCGCCGGGCTGCAAGCCACCGGTGATCTGTGCCGTCCGTTGCCCACGGCGCCCGACCTCGACGATCCGCTCCCGCGCGACGCCGTCCTCCACCGCGAAGACCGCCCAGTCCGCGCCGCGCCGGAAGAGCGCGCCGAGCGGCACCTGCAGGGCGTTTGCGCTCTCCCACTCGACGATCCGAAGGAAGACCGAGAATCCGTGACCAAGGCCTGGACGCGCCTCCGCCGGGGTCTCGATGGAGAAGACCGCATCCACACGCTGTTCCTCGATCCCGAGCGAGGAGACGCGCGTCTCGGCCGCGGGCTCGATGCTTGTCAGCACGGCCTCGAGCGGGTCGGGACCGCCCCAGCGCTCCACGATCGCGCGGGTGCCGGGCCCGATACGCACCGCGTCCGAGGACAGCAGGTCGGCCACGATCTCGAGGTCCCGCGGATCGCCCACGGTCATCAGAGGCGCGCCGGCCTGCACCGGATGCTCGCTGATCGTCGCGATGGACAGGACCACGCCGTCCGCCGGCGCGCGCAGGATCACGCAGCAGTCGCTGTCCACCGTCGCACCGGCCTCGGGCCCGACGAGCGCGGCCTCGGCGCGTTCGAGCGTGCCCTCCGCCATGGCGAGCCGCGACTGCGCCGCGGCCACGGCGGCCTCGGCCACGGCGAGGCTCTGGGATACCGTCTCCAACTGGGTGAGCGTCGCGACGCCGCGTTCCACCAGCGTCTGCGTTCGCTCGTATTGCTGGCGCGCGAAGGTCTCCTCCTCCCGAACCCGGCGAAGCTCGGAGCGCGCGACGTCGAGCCCGGCCTGCGCCTCAGCCACCGACGCCTGCGCCTGCGCCCGGCTGCGGGCGTCGAGAAGCGAGGGGCTGACGGGTTCGACGCGGGCGACGAGCGTCTCGCCCGCCACCACGGGGTCGCCGACCTTGACCGGCGCGCGCAGGGCGGTGCCGGCGATGGGGCTCGCGACCTCGTAGAGATCGACGATCCGCGTCCGCCCGTCGGCGTCGATCGTCACCTGCATCGGCCCGACCGTCACCTCGACGAGGTCGACCGGCACGGCCTCCTCGCGGAAGGCGACCCATGCGAGGCCGCCGATCAGGGCGGCGCCCGCAAGGCTCAGGCCGATGGTTCGTGTGTTCCATGACATGGCAGATCACTCCCGTGTCTTCATGACGGCGACGAGGTCCATCCGGTCGATCCGGCGGCGGACCAGCATCACGGAGGCGAAGCTCGCGATCAGCACGATCAGGCTGGCGCGGGCGAAGATGTCGGGCTCGAGCACCAGCGGGATGGCGTAGAGGTCCGAGGTGAAGCTTTGCGACAGCGCCCGCGCGATCCACGCGCCCATGAGCCAGCCGATCGGCTGGGCAAGGAGGGCGAGCAGCATCGTCTCGCCCACGAGGACGGACGAGACCTCGGCCCGGCTGAAGCCGAGGATTCGCAGGCTCGCGAGTTCCCGCGCCCGTTCGCTGAGCTGGATGCGCGCGCCGTTGTAGGCGACGCCCACCGTGATCAGGATCGCGATGCCCGCGTAGATCGCGTTGATGACCACGACGTTCTGGCTGATCGTGTCCTCGAAGGCGCGGCGGTTCTCGTTCATCTCGATCAGCCCAGACAGCGCCGGCGTCTCGCGCAGCGCGGCGTGCAGCGCGGGCAGCTCGCGCTCGTCGAGCAGCACGTTCGCAACCGAGACCCGTCCCGACCGGCGGAACCGCGCGTCGAGGAAGTCCATGTCGGCATAGGCGCCGAGGCCGAGATACTGCTCCACGAGGCCGGTCACGAGCATCTCGTGCGTCTCGCGGCGGCCGGTCAGGAACTCCACCTCCAGCGGATCGCCGACCTGCACCTCAAGCTGATCCGCGAGCCGCGTGGACAGGAGGAGGCCGCCGGGCGGCGCCTCGATCGGCCTGCCGTCGACGCCGATCACCCGGCTGAGCGTTGCGCCCCCGGGACGTGCCTCGAGCGATACGCGTTTCTCGCGCGGGCCGTTTCGGAGCGTCGCGGCGTGAAATTGCTGCGGCTCCACCTGCAGCACGCCGGGCAGGCGCGCGACCTCCGGCAGCGCGGCTCGGGGCAGGTCCTCGGCGAAGAGGATCATGGCGTCCTGCCGGAAGGACTGGTTGAAGGCCGTGTCGATGATGTGGTTGAGCGCCCCGTACATGAAACCAGAGGCGATCACGGCCGAGGTCGCCGCGCCGAGGCCCGCGGCGGTGAGGAAACTGCGGACGGGCCAGCGGATGACGGAGCGCAGGACCATGATCGTCGTCTGTTTCAGCCGCGCGCGCGCCATCAGCCGGTCGACGAACGTGCGCCGGAAGACGGGTGGGGCGGGGGGCTGCATGGCGATGGCGGGGGCGAGGCGTGCTGCCATGAGCGCCGCGCGCGCCGAGCCCAGCATCGTCGTCAGAAGCGCCGCCAGACCTGACATCGCGTAGACCCACGCCGGCACGCGGAAGATCAGGTAGGGGAAGTCGAAGAACCGGGCGTATTGCCATGCCATCAGGCGGGCCAGCACGGTTCCGAGGCTCCACCCGATCGCCACGCCCAGTATCGCGATCAGCGCGGCAAGCAGGAGGTAGTGCAGGCAGACCTCCACGTCGGAATAGCCAAGCGCCTTGAGAAGACCGATCTCCGACCGGTCAAGCGCCACGATCCGGCTGATCACCATTCCGACGAGGAAGGCCGAGATGGCGAAGAAGATCGGCGGCACCACCACGGCCATGCCCTGCAGCTGGTCGATCTCGGCCGTCACGAAGCTGTCGCTGACCTGGGAGGAACGGTCGTAGGCCCCGAGCCCGCCATAGGGGTCGAGAAGCGCGTCGAGCCGGTCCATCACGTCGCGCGGAACGGCCTCGGCCCCGATGCGGAGCGCCACTTGGTTGAAGGCGCCTGCCATGTCGTAGGCGGCCGAGACGGCAGCCTCCGTCATCCAGAGGATGCCGTAGCTCTCGTTGTCGGGCATCAGCGCGCCTGGCCCGATCGTGTAGATGAACTCCGGAGACAGCGCCGTGCCCGAGATCGTCAGCGCCCGCCGCTGGCCGTTTATGTTGGCATGGAAGACGTCGCCGACGGCGAAGCGGTTGGCCTCGGCGAATGCGGCGGTCACCATGACTTCGTCCGGCGAGGCAGGGTAGGTGCCTGTCCGCAACACCGGCACGTTCAGGAGCGGTGCGTCGTCCGCGGGCCAGGACAGGATGCGCCCCATCGCCAGTTCCTCGCGGTCCGGCAGGTCGAGGACCGCCGCCCCCTCGACGCGCGCCTCCGCGGCGACCACGCCCGGGATCTCCACGATGTCGGGCAGAAGCGTGCGGGGCGCCCGCCGGGTCTCGGCGAAGATGTCGGCGAAGCGGTTGCGCTCGTAATAGGCGTCCCGCGTGTCGGTGAGCGCGGTGTTCATGCCGAAGGCCGTCAGCAGGATCGCCACGCCGCAGGCCAGCACCACGGCGATGGCGAGCCCCTGCAGCCAGAGCCGTCCGGAATCGCGCAGGAGCTTCTTGTCGAGCGCGCGCATGGCCCTCACCACGCGATCTCGTGCGGGGCGACGCGGGTCTCGTTGATCTCGACCGCCTCGATCTTCCCGTCGGCGAGCCGCACGACGCGGTGCGCCATCGCACGAATCCCTGCGTTGTGCGTGATGACCACGGTGGAGGTGCCGAGCGTGTCGTTGATCTCCTTCAACACCTCGAGCACCTGCACGCCTGTCTTCGAATCGAGCGCGCCCGTGGGCTCGTCGCAAAGGAGAACCTCGGGCCGCTTGGCGATGGCGCGGGCAATGGCCACGCGCTGCTGCTCGCCGCCCGACATCTCCGCGGGGAAATGATCGAGCCGGTGCTTCAGCCCCACCATCTCCAGCGCCTCGGCGGGGTCCATGGGTCCGGGGGCCACGTCGGTGACGAGCTGCACGTTCTCGCGCGCGCTGAGCGACGGGACAAGGTTGTAGAACTGGAAGACGAAGCCCACGTGGTCGCGCCGGTAGCGGGTGAGTGCCCGGTCGCCGAGATCGGTCAGCTCGAGATCGCGGAACCACACCCGGCCGGACGTCGCATGGTCGAGGCCGCCCAGGATGTTGAGAAGCGTCGACTTGCCCGACCCCGACGCACCCAGAAGCACCGCCAACTCGCCCGCGTAAAGTTCCAGGTCCACGCCGTCGAGCGCGTGCACCTGCACCTCTCCGGTGTGGTAGGACTTGCGCAGGGCCTGCGTGCGGAAGACGAACTGAACCATGCCGTTCACCCCAGGATGGCCGCACTGTCACAGACTTCCGCCGTCCCGCACTTGATCTGTCTCAATTCGGGTCATTGCCCGAACATGGAGCGGCCGGGGTTGTGGGGGCGCCACGCGGTGCTTAGGCTCCGGGGTAGCCGTTCCATTATCCGGCCTCAAGTTTCAGCATGTGGAACCTGTAGATGTCGAAGACCCGCGCCAAC
Organism: uncultured Roseicyclus sp.; assembly: GCA_964623765.1. Taxonomy (GTDB): domain Bacteria; phylum Pseudomonadota; class Alphaproteobacteria; order Rhodobacterales; family Rhodobacteraceae; genus Roseibacterium. The sequence continues at coordinate 4,308 of CAZUVG010000061.1, read as the reverse complement.
CGCCGCTACCGAAGCCAGGAATGGTTCGACAATCCCAACAATCCGGGCATGACCGCGCTCTATCTGGAGCGCTACCAGAACCAGAGTTTCACCCGCGGCGAGCTGCAGTCCGAGAAGCCCGTCATCGGCATCGCGCAGACGGGGTCAGACCTCGTGCCCTGCAACAAGATCCACGTCTTTCTCGTGGATCGCATAAAGGCCGGCATCCGCGATGCGGGCGGCGTGCCCATGGAGTTTCCCGTCCACCCGATCCAGGAGACGGGCAAGAGGCCCACCGCGGCGCTCGACCGGAACCTGCAGTATCTGAGCCTCGTGGAGGTGCTGCACGGCTATCCCATCGACGGCGTCGTGCTGACGACGGGCTGCGACAAGACCACGCCCGCAATGCTCATGGGCGCGGCCACGGTCGATATCCCCGCCATCGCGCTGAACGGCGGCCCGATGACGGACGGCTGGTGGAAGGGCAGGCGCGCAGGCTCCGGCACGATCATCTGGGAAAGCCGCCGCCTGCTCGCCGAGGGGAAGATCGACTACGACGAGTTCATGGCGCGCGCCTGTTCCTCCGCGCCGTCGCTGGGGCACTGCAACACGATGGGCACGGCCTCGACCATGAACGCGCTGGCCGAGGCGCTGGGCATGACGCTGCCGGGCGCCGCGGCGATCCCTGCGCCGTTCCGCGAGCGGATGGAGATGGCCTATCTCACCGGCCGCCGGATCGTGGAGATGGTCGAGGAGGACCTGAAGCCCTCCGACATCCTGACGCGCGCGGCCTTCCTGAACGCGATCAAGGTCAACACGGCCATCGGCGGCTCCACCAACGCGCCGCCGCATTTGCAGGCGATCGCGCGGCACGCGGGCGTGGAGCTCGACCTGCGCGACTGGCAGGAGCACGGGCACGCGCTGCCGCTTCTGGTGAACATGCAGCCCGCCGGTGAATATCTTGGAGAGAGCTTCTTCCGAGCGGGCGGCGTCCGGGCCGTGATGGGCGAGCTTCTGGCCGCGGGGCGGCTCGACGGGCGCGTGCGCACCGCGACGGGGCTGCAACTGACCGAGGCGCTGGGCGGCGCGCGGAGCGTGGATCACGACGTGATCCGTCCCTTCGACGACCCGCTGCGGGAGAAGGCCGGCTTCCTCGTCCTGTCGGGCAACCTTTTCGACAGCGCGCTGATGAAGACTTCCGTGATCTCCGAGGACTTCCGCCGGCGCTTCCTCAAGGACGGCGTGTTCGAGGGCCGCGCCGTCGTATTCGAGGGACCGGAAGATTACCATGACCGGATCAACGACGCCGCACTCGGCATCGACGAGACCACGATCCTCTTCATCCGCGGCGTGGGTTGCGTCGGCTACCCGGGCTCGGCCGAGGTCGTGAACATGCAGCCGCCGGACGCCATGATCCGCGATGGCGTGAAGCATCTGCCGACCGTGGGCGACGGGCGGCAGTCTGGCACGTCGGAGAGCCCCTCGATCCTGAACGCCTCGCCCGAGGCGGTCGTGGGCGGCGGCCTCGCGCTCTTGCGGACGGGGGACCGGGTCCGGCTCGACCTTGCCGCGGCACGGCTCGACGCGCTGGTGGAGGAGGCGGAATGGCGGGCGCGGCGTGCGGCCTGGACGCCGCCCGATCTGCACCATCAGACCCCGTGGCAGGAACTCTACCGCCGGAACGTGGGCCAGCTCGCCGACGGCGGGTGCCTGGAGCTTGCCACGGCCTACCAGCGCATCGCGCGCGACCTGCCGCGCGACAACCACTGAAGGCAAAGCGCCGTCCGGGGGCCTGAAGGCCCCTAGGCGGCGCCGGTGCCAACGCTGGGCGTTTCGTGCCGGGATGAACGGGGGCGCTTGCCCCTACGTCAGAGACGGGCCAGCGCCGTCTCCAGATCGCCGTAGCCCGTGAACCGGCGTTCGAAGGCCAGGCCGAGGAACTCGGCACAGCCACGCGCCTTTTGCGTAAGGGCCGGATCGTCGGTCTGGGCCTGGTAGACGAGTTTCTCGTAATTGCCGAAATACATGTCCCGCAACTCGGGGTGCCTGTCGAGGCCGAGCGGCTTCGTCACGAAGGCGTCGAACTGCCGGACGAGAAAGTCGGTCAGGTAGAAGGCCGTCATCTCGTCGCGCGCGGCGAAGGCGGCGTTGCCCTCGAAGAAGCTGTAGCAATGCGGGCCCTCGAGCATCTCCACGCCGAGAGCCGCGCAGCGCGCCTGCAGAAGACCGCCGGTGCCGCAATCGGCGTAGAGGACGAAGATCTGCGCGTAGTCGCAGCTGGCAGCCCTCACCGCGCGCTCCACGGCGTCGGGTATGCGCTCGGGATGGTTGTGCAGGATGGCCGGAAGGCACTGCAGATCTAGGTGCTCCCAGCCGTTCGCGCGCTTCAGGTCCACGATCTCGCGGGCGAGCGCACCGCAGCCGATCAGAAGGACCCGGCCGCGGCCCTCTGGCGCGAGACCCTCGTGGAGAAGGGACCGGTCGTCGATCTGGCTCATGCCGCGCTCCCCGACTGTCGCGTTTCCAGCAATATGGCGGATGCGCGCCCCACCGCAATGTCCTGCAGCAGCCCGCGTCACCTCCGGAAAAGGCGCGGGCCGAGCACTGCCAGGGCGAGACCCGCGAGCACCACGGCGGCGGCGAGGGCCTCTCCGGTGCTGACGGTCTCGCCGAGGACGAGTGCCGCGACGCTGAGGCCCACGACGGGGATCAGGAGCGCGAAGGGCGTGACCTGCGCCGCCGGGTGTCGGGACAGGAGCGCACCCCATATCGAGAAGCCGAGCACCGTCGAGACGAAGGCGACGTAGGCCACGGCCGCCCAGCCCCCCGCCGAGAGTGCTGCGACAGTCGCGACGGGGGCCGGCCCCTCGACGGCCACCGACAGGGCCAGCATCGGCAGCGGGGGCACGAGGCTCGCCCAGACGAAGAGCGCGGTCATGTTCACACCCGAAAGCCTGCGCAGGACGAGGTTGCCGCAGGCCCACGACAGCGCCCCGCAAAGGACGAGCGCCAGGCCCGGTGCCGTGACGTTTCCGCCGCCCGCGATCCCGAAAAGGGCGAGGCCGACGCAGGCCAGCGCGATCCCCGCCGCCTGCACCGGACGCACGATTTCGCGGTAGAAGATCGCGGCGAGCAGGATCGTGATTGGCGCCTGGCTTTGCAGGATGAGCGAGGCGAGGCCTGCTGTCACATCGGCCTCCATCGCGCTGAAGAGAAACGCGAACTGCCCGGTGTTGATGAAGGCCCCGACGGCCAGGATCGCCCACCAGGAGGCAGGTCGCGGAAAGAACAGGATCAGCGGCAGCAGGATCGCGAAGCGAAGGCCGACGAAGAGGAAGGGGGGCAGCTCCTCCAGCCCGATCTTCATCGCGGTGAAGTTCGAGCCCCAGGCGAGGATCACGAGGGCCACGAGGGCGAGATCGCGGGGCGGGATCAGTCGAGCCTCGCCACGGGGCGTCGGCCCGCATCCGTAAGGTCGAAGGCCGCCCGCCCCTCGATGGCGACCGCGCTGACCGGGCCGCCCCAGGCCGCACCCGTGTCGATGGCGAGCCGGTTGCCGTGATGCTCGACCTGCGGGACGGGGGTGTGGCCATGCACGACGAGCGCCCCGTGGTCGCGCCTGTCGAGCAGGAAGCTCTCGCGGATCCACATCAGGTCGTCCGGCTCCTGCTTTGCCAGCGGCACGCCCGGCCGGATGCCCGCATGGACGAAGAGGCACTCCCCCGACTCGTGGGTCAGCGGCATCTTCGCAAGGAAGGTTCGGTGCGCTTCGGGCACGGCCTCGACGGCGGCGTCGTGAAGCGTCCGGGCACTCCCGCCGGTGTCGATCCCGTAGGAGCGAAGCGTTTCCATCCCGCCGACGTTGCCGCCGAGATAGCGGTTGACCGACCATCGGCCCGGTCGTTCGGCGAGGAACTCGGCGAGCATCGCGTCGTGGTTGCCCTTCAGCACCACGGTGCGGTGGTCGTCCCGGGCGAGACCGGCGAGCAGGTCGACGACGCCCGCGCTGTCCGGCCCGCGGTCGACGAGATCTCCCACGAGGACGAGGCGCGCAGCCTCGGCCCCCTCGCGCGCGCGGTCGGCGGCGATGGCGTCGAGGGCCCGCCTCAGCCCGTCGAGCTGCCCGTGGATGTCGCCTATCGCGTAGATCGTCATGATGCCGGAACAAAGCCCGGGCGCGTGCCACGCGCAAGAGGGCTCGAAGCGCGCGCGAGAACATCGCGAGGCAGGTGCACGTTCGCGCCCGGTCGGACGATGCCTGCCTTCTCAGGCCTGCGCGGCGAGTTGGTTGTGCTTGCGCAGGACGAATTCCTTGGCGGTCTCGACGGC
>CAZUVG010000060.1:0-10817 GCA_964623765.1 uncultured Roseicyclus sp. | reverse complement strand
ATCGCCAACCTGCCCGGCTGGGTTATCGCGCTGATCGCCGCAGGCGGCATCGCGGCGGCCCTGTCCACGGCGGCGGGCCTTCTCCTGGCCATCTCCTCGGCCATCAGCCACGACCTCATCAAATCGGTGATCAACCCCAACATCACGGAACGCGGCGAGCTTCTGGCAGCGCGTATCTCGATGGCGGGAGCGATCGTTCTGGCCACGTGGCTGGGCCTCAACCCGCCCGGCTTCGCCGCGCAGGTGGTGGCGCTGGCCTTCGGCCTAGCAGCGGCGACGCTGTTCCCGACGCTTATGATGGGGATCTTCTCGAAGCGGATGAACGCACCGGGCGCGACCTGGGGGATGATCGCGGGTCTCGTCGTGACCTGCCTCTACCTCTTCACGTACCTCGGCTGGTTCTTCATCCCCGGCACGAACATGCTGGAGAACACCGCGTCGAACTACCTCTTCGGCATCCCGCCGAGCCACTTCGGCCCGATCGGCGCGCTGGTGAACTTCGGCGTGGCCTACCTCGTCTCGAGGGCGACGGCCGCTCCGCCGGCGCATATCCAGGAACTCGTCGAGAGCGTCCGGATCCCGCGCGGCGCCGGCCAGGCCACCGGCCACTGAGACCGTTTGGCGGGGCCTGCGACACCGCGGGCCCTGTCCATGACACCGGCGCACCCCGAAGGTCTCGGGGTGCGCCTTTTCTCTCCGCCGGAGGTCAACGCATGACCGCGCCCCTGACCGTCGACATCGACGACATCCTCGCCACGACGCATCCCTACGATGCCCTGACCGCGGAGGACCGCGCGGCGCTTGCGGGGCAGGTGAACCTGCTGGAGATACCGGCCGGCGAAACCGTCCATGCCGCGGGCGATCCGCAGACGCATCTCTACCCGATCCTCGACGGACGCATCGACATCACCGACGCCCGGGGCGAGGTGCTCTCGATCCTCGGCCCCGGCAATTCCTTCGGCGAGCGGGGGCTCGCGCGCGGGGGCATCGCCGTAGTGACCGCGACGGCCGCCGAGACGAGCCGCCTCGTCGCCATACCCGCAGAAGCCTTCCATGCGCTGATCGAGACGCATCCCCGCGTCATGCGCTTCTTCGACCGCACCCGCCCGCAGGCGCGGCGGCGGCAGGACATCACGACGATGGCGCTCGCCGACCTGATGACGCGCGATCCGCTGACGTGCACGCCCGACACGCCCCTGGTCGCGGCCGCGCGGGCCATGCGCGAGATCCACGTCTCCTGCATCATCGCCGCCGAGGACGGCATCGTCAGGGGAATCCTGACGACGGGCGACATCGCCTCCCGCGCCGTGGCCGAAGGCCTGCCCGGCGACACGCCGGTGGCGACGGTGATGACACCCGATCCCGTGACCCTTCCCCCGGGCGCGCTGGTGGCCGACGTCCTCCACACGATGGTGGAGCGCGGGATCACCCACATGCCGGTTGTCGAGGGCGGCCGCCTTGTCGGCATCCTGACCCAGACCGATCTCACGCGGTTCCAGGCCACCTCCTCGGCCGCGCTGATCCAGGAGATCGCCGCGGCACCCGACCGCGCGAGCCTCGCCCGGATCACCGGGCGCATCCCCGAACTTCTTGTGCAACTCGTGGCCGCGCAGAACCCCCACCAGGTGGTCACGCGGCTCGTCACGGACGTCGCCGACGCCACCACCCGCCGCCTGCTCGCGCTGGCCGAGGCGGAGCTCGGACCGCCGCCCGTGCCCTACCTCTGGCTTGCCTGCGGCAGCCAGGGCCGGCAGGAGCAGACGGGCGTCTCGGACCAGGACAACTGCCTGATTCTCGACGATGCCGTGACCCCGCCCGACGATGCCTACTTCGCCCGGCTCGCGCAGTTCGTCTCGGACGGGCTCGACGCGGCCGGCTACTTCTTCTGCCCCGGCGACATGATGGCCACGAACATCCGCTGGCGGCAGCCCGCGCGCGTCTGGCGCCGCTACTTCGCGGGCTGGATCGACACGCCCAGCCCCGAGGCGCAGATGCTGGCCTCCGTCATGTTCGACCTGCGCCCGATCGGCGGACAGACCGGCCTTTTCGCAGACCTGCAGGAAGAGACGCTGCGCGCCGCTTCCAAGAACTCCATCTTCGTGGCGCACATGGTCTCGAACTCGCTGAAGCACCAGCCGCCGCTGGGCCTCTTCCGCGGCTTCGCCACGGCCCGGTCGGGCGAGCACAAGAACACGATCGACCTGAAGCTGAACGGCGTCGTTCCGGTCGTGGACCTGGGGCGTATCTACGCCCTGAAGGGGCAGCTGACCGAGGTGAACACCCGCGCCCGCCTTCTTGCCGCGGCCGAGGCCGGGGCCGTCTCCACCTCAGGCGGCCGCGACCTTCTGGACGCCTATGACATGATCGCGCAGACACGGCTTTCGCATCAGGCCGAGCAGATCAAGCGCGGCGAGAAGCCCGACAACTTCATGGCGCCGGGAGACCTTTCGGATTTCGAGCGCAGCCACCTGCGCGACGCCTTCGTGGTAATCAAGACGATGCAGAACGCCGCCGGCTCGGGCCGCGGCTACCTTGGCTGAGGAGAGACGCGACTTGTTCTGGATGCTGGTAGCGACCTTCGCGGCGGGATTCGCCGGGGCCGGGATCGGGCTTTTGCTATGGCGGCTGTCGAAGCGGCGGCTGCCCCGCGGGATCATCCCGATCTGCGCCGGCCTCGCCATGATCGCCGCAACGGTAGGCCAGGAATACGGCTGGTTCGACGGTGTCCGCGCGACGATGGCCGAAGACCTCGTGGTGCTCTCCACCCGCGAGCAGCAGGCATGGTACCAGCCATGGACCTACGTCTTGCCCTGGGTCCGGGGCTTCATCTCCTATTCACCGTCCGAGACGGTGGCCACGGCCGAGGGCGCCGAGGTCTACGCCGTGCAGCTGCGCATCCAGGAACGCTGGCAGCCGCAGTCGGTGGTCCCGATAGTTATCGACTGCAACGCCCGCCGCTGGGCCGACATCACGCCGGAGATGGAATTCGGGGCCGATGGTCTTCCGGACACCGCGGAGTGGCGGCAGCCGAGCGAGGTCGTTCCCGTCGTCAGCGCGGTCTGCGGCGAAGGGCCGCCGGCCGGCTGAACAAGACACCGGCCCGAAAGGGCTGCGACAGACCGGGGCGAGGAGGAGGCCCCGAAACCCATGTTGACGACGCTGCCCCTGCGCCTGCGCATCTTCCTGCTCTTCGCGTTTCTCGCGCTGGCCACCTCCGGCCTCGCCATCGGCGGGCTCGTGCTGGGCTACGTCCGTCTGGGCGAGACGCATGCGCTTTCGGCATTCGTGGTCGCGGGCTTCATCGCGATCCTCGCCATCTTTGCGATCACCACGTGGATCTGGGTCCTCTTCGACGAGAACGTGGCCAAGCCGGTGGAGCGTCTGGCCGCGGACTTGCGCGCCCGCGCTCATGCCGACGTGGACGAGGAGATCGACCATTCCGCCGCCCGCTACCTCGGCGATCTGGGTACGGCTGCGGCCGCCGTCACCTCCAACCTGACCGAGACGCGCAACGCGATGGCCATGGCGGTGGGCCGGGAAACGGCGCGGCTGGGCCTGGAGAAGACGCGGCTCGAGGCGCTTCTGTCCGAGGTGCCGGACGCAGTCCTGTTCTGCACGCCGGCCCACGGCATCGCGCTCTACAACGGGCAGGCGCGCGAGGTGCTGGGCCAGTCCGAGGCGCTGGGGCTCAATCGCCCGTTACGGGGTCTCCTGCGCATGGCGCCGGTGGAGCAGGCCTACGAACGGCTCGCCCGGGGCAGCGAGACGGACGGCACGGATGTCCTGGTGACGACGCGGGACGGTGCACGGCTTCTTGAGGCACGCATGCGCCTTCTGCGGCTCGAAGGGCAGGAGACGGAGCGGCCCGGCTACCTCCTGACGCTGCGGGACGTGACCGCGGACCTCGGCGCGAAGCTCGAGCGGGCGCAGATCCTGCAGGATCTCCTGCGCGGCATGAAGGGCGCGACCGCCGACATGCCGCCGAAAGCGGCCGCCCGCCTCGACGCGCTTGCCCGGGAGGCGGAGGCGCGGACGCGGGAGACGGCGCAGCACGCATGGCCGATGGAGCGCATCGCGGCCTCGGATCTCGGCGCGGCTCTGACGGCACGGCTGGCGCGCAAGGGCATACCGTTCACGACAGAGGCCGGGGAGACGGTGCTGCGCTGCGACGGCTTCGCGGTGGTGCGCACGCTCGAGCGGCTTGCGCTCGACTGGTCGGCCGACGGGGTGCGGAACCTGGCGCTCACGCTCGGACCGGACGCCGGGGGGGCGGTTCTCGCGCTCGAGGCCGATGGCGCGCCGCCCGACGATGCCACGCTGCAGCGCTGGCTCGATGCGCCCCTGTCGCCCGGCATGGCAGGCTTCACCGGCAGCATGGTGGCACTGGCCCATGGCACGGAGATCACGGCGCAGGCGGCAGGACCGGGCCGCGCTGCCCTCGCTTTCCCCCTGCCCTTGTCGGACCGGCCACACCAGGCCGCGTCGGCCCGGGACGTCCTCTACGACTTCGATCTCCTGCACGCCGCGATCCCGGGCGACCTCGCCGCCGCGCGACTTCGCGATCTCGACTTCGTGGTTTTCGACACCGAGACCACCGGCCTCAACCCGCAGGTCGACGAGATCTGCCAGATCGCCGCGGTCCGCCTCGTGAACGGCCGGCCTGTTCCCGGGGAGCGTCTGGACATGCTGGTCAACCCGGGGCGGAGCATCCCCGCCGCCTCGACCGCCGTGCACCGGATCACGAACGAGATGGTCGCCGACGCCCCCGGCGTGGCGGAGGCGCTGCGGCGCTTCCACACCTTCGCAGACGGCGCGGTGCTGGTGGCGCACAACGCGCCCTTCGACATGTCCTTCCTGCGCAGGCGCGAGCGCGAGATCGATCAACGCTTCGACCAGCCGATCCTCGACACGGTCCTGTGCTCGGCGATCCTCTACGGACAGTCGGCCGAGCACACGCTCGACGCACTCTGCAACCGGCTGGGTGTCGCGATCCCCGAGGAGGCGCGGCATACCGCGCTCGGGGACGCGATCGGCACCGGCGAGGCATTCCGCAAGATGATCCCGATGCTCGAAGCGGCAGACCTGCCCGATCTGGGGGCACTCATCGCCGCATTCGACCGCCATTCGCGGCTGATCGGCCACCTCAATTGACGAGAGGCCGCCCGGCGGGACAGACGTCTCGCGCAACCAAGGAGGCGACAATGGCGCGCACGCCGCTCTACAAGGCCGCCGAGACCGAGATGATCCGCCGGATCACATCCGGCGACTGGGAGGTGGGACGCCGTCTGCCCAACGAGTTCGTGCTTGCGGACGAGTTCGGCGTGAGCCAGGGCACCATGCGGCGCGCGCTGATGACGCTGGAGGGGATGGGCCTTGTGCATCGCAAGCCCGGCCGGGGCACGATCGTGGCGCGCTCGAACGGCCCGGAACCGGCGGTGCCGGCGCGGGCCTCGGGACGGATCATGGCGGGCGGGCAACCGCCTGTCCTCGCCGTCCACCGCGCGAAGTCGGGCCTGCGCGGGGCGACGCCGGCTGAATCCGCATTGTTCGGAACCGGACGCATCGTTTTCCTCGACCGCCTCCTGAAACGCGGTGGCGACCGGGCGGGGCTGGAGGAGATCGCCGTCCCCGAGACCGTCGCCGCGGCGCTCGACGAGGACGAGGCGGTCGACTTCGCCGCCTTCCTGGACGCCCACGGCATTGGCCACGCGGACATTGCCGACGAGATCGGCGCCGCGGTCACCACGATGGCCCAGTCCGTCGCGCTCGCCTGCGACCGGCACGCGCCCCTTCTGGTCGTCATGCGCACTGCCCGCGACGCCTCGGGCCGGGCCGTGGCGCGGCAGGTCCTGAGGCTGATCGCGGACGGCGTGACCTACGCCTAGATCCCGTCGATGCAGACGTATTTCGTCTCGAGGTAGTCCTCGAGCCCCTGGCTGCCGCCCTCCTTGCCGAGGCCCGATTCCTTCAGCCCGCCGAAGGGCGCCTCGACCGTGGTGATGAGGCCCGAGTTGATGCCGATCATGCCGTACTGAAGCTTCTCGTTCATTCGGAAGGCGCGGCCAAGGTCCCGGGTGTAGACGTAGGAGGCGAGGCCGAAGACCGTGGCGTTGGCCATCTCGATGGCCTCCTCCTCCGTCTCGAACTTGAAGACGGGGGCCAGCGGTCCGAAGATCTCCTCGGTTGCGAACGCCATGTCCTGCCTCGCCCCTGTCACGACCGTCGGCTGGAAGAACGTGCCGCCGAGCTGGTGGCGCGACCCACCGAGCTTCACCTCCGCGCCCTTTTCCTTCGCGTCGTCCAGAAGCTCCTCGACCTTGGCCACGGCGTCGCGGTCGATCAGCGGCCCCTGCGCCACGCCGTCTTCACGCCCATCGCCGACCTTGAGCGCCCGGGTCTTCTCCACGAGCTTCTCCACGAAGGCGTCGTGCACGCCCGCCTGCACGTACATGCGGTTTGCACAGACGCAGGTCTGGCCCGAGTTGCGGTATTTCGAGACGATGGCGCCCTCGGCCGCCGCGTCCAGATCGGCGTCGTCGAAGACGATGAAGGGCGCGTTGCCGCCCAGTTCCATGGACACCTTCTTCACCGTGTCGGCCGATTGGCGGATCAGTTCCTTGCCCACCTCGGTGGAGCCCGTGAAGGTGATCTTGCGCACCGCGTCGCTCGCCATCATCGCCCCCGCGATGGCGCGCGCCGAGCCGGTCAACACGTTGACGGCCCCCGCCGGATAGCCCACCTCTTCGGCCAGCGCCGCCCAGGCGAGGCCGGAATAGGGGGTGGCCGTCGCGGGCTTCGCGACCACGGGGCAGCCAACCGCAAGCGCCGGCGCGATCTTGCGGGCAAGCATCGAGGAAGGGAAGTTCCACGGCGTGATCATGCCGACGACGCCCACCGGATGCTTGGTCACGAGGATGCGGCGGCCGTTGACGCCCGCGGGCACGATCTCGCCCTTGGCACGGCGCGCCTCTTCCGCGAACCAGCGCACGTATTGCGCCCCGATGGCAATCTCGCCCTTCGACTCGGCAAGCGGCTTGCCCATCTCGACCGTCAGGAGTTCTGCCAGCGCCTTCTGGTTGTCCATGAGCGCGTCGTGAAGACGCCACAGGAGACCCACGCGGCTCATCAGGTCCATGCCGGCAAGTGCGGGGAAGGCCGCGGCGGCGGCGTCGATGGCCCGCATCGTCTCGGCCTCGCCGGCAGCGGGAACCGTCCCGATGACTTCGCCCGTCGCCGGGTTCGTCACGTCGATTGTCCGACCGCTGTCCGCGCCGATCCACGCGCCGCCCACGAAATTCGCCTGCCGCATCCATTCCTGCCAGTCGGCCATGCCTGTCTCCCTCTCGTCATGCCGCACCCGTAGCGGGCCGCGGTCCCTTCCGCTTGCCTTCATGTCGCACCGCGGTCCGACGCCTGCAAGCCATGGAGCCGCCATACTCGGTCCACTGCGTCATGGCCGCGGCAAAGGAGGTGGCGCGCGTTCGCCGAGAGGTTCTGCCGTGATCGCGGCGCACTCCTCGATGCAGGTGAGTACCGGCCGCAAGGTCGCTGCAGCCGCCCGAGGAATGATTCGGCGTGGCCGTGAACCCCGGCCTCCAGCGCGAGGGCGATCCGCGGGAACGGCGGGGCAGCTTGACGTGCCTGCCTCGCCTCATCGGGATGGATGCCCCTCGCGAGGCGGTCGGCAGCGGTGTCGCGTCCGTCGCGAAGAACCTCGCCGCCCCGGCTCAGTCCACGTAGCTTTGCGCGGTCTCGATGATCTCCCGGAGGACCTCCGCATCGCCGATCCGGTTCGCGAGCAGAAGGACGAGGCGCGCGTCGAGCGCGTGGCTTTCTTCCTCAGACAGCCCGGAATGCGCCTCGAGCAGCATCTCGTAGACGTCGTCGCCACGGCCCGCGAAGCCGCCCGGGTAGAGCTTGCGCGCACCCATCACACGGCCTCCTGCACGGCGGCCGCGCGGCCGAGCGCGCGGTTCCGCGCGGCGGACACCGCCTCGGCAGTCGGCTTCTCGAACACTGCCGCCACGTGGCCGTCGGGCCGGAAGAGGTAGGCCCGGCCCATGCCGTAGCGGCCCAGCGCATGCCCCGCCGCGTCGCCGTGGCAGGGATATCCCGCGGCGCGCTGCGACACGCCGATGCGCCGGATGCCGGGCACGTCGGGCAGGCGCACGTCTCCGAAGCCCGCAAGCGTGAATTGTCCCTGCACCATCGAGACGAGCCAGCCGCCCTCCACCGGCGCGTCCACCATGGCCGTGCCCGGCGGCACCGGCGCCTCGCCCGGGGTCTGCAGCGGGAAGCCCGCGAGCGAGCAGGGCTTCGACAGGCGACCCGAGTTGATCAGTTCGCGCGCGAAGGGCTGGTCGTGGGCCATGCGCAGGGTCTCGGCCCGGAACAGGGCCTCGGCGGGCGATTTGGGCGTCATGAAGGTGGTGGCGCGGCCGGAATTCAGGAGGTTCTCGCGCGCCGCGTGCCGCCGCTCCTCGTCGTAGCTGTCGACCAGTGTCCCCGGCGCGTCCCCCTTGAGCACGGCCGCGAGTTTCCAACCGAGGTTGTCCACGTCCTGGATACCGCCGTTCCCGCCGCGCGCGCCGAAGGGCGAGACGACATGGGCACTGTCACCCACGAAGATCACCCGGCCATGGACGAAGCGGTCGAGCATCATGCAGCGGAAGCGGTAGACCGACAGCCAGTCGATACGGAAGGGCCGGTCGCCCACCATGGCGCGCAGGCGCGGCATGACGCGCGCCTCCTCCACCTCGGCCTTCGGGTCGGCGCCCGGGTCGAGCTGCAGGTCGATGCGGTAGATGTCGTCCGGCTGCTTGTGCAGAAGCGCCGACTTGCCAGCGTGGAACGGCGGGTCGAACCAGAACCACCGTTCCGGCACGTCGTGATCGCCGAAGGGGCTGTCGGCCATCTCGATGTCACAGATGAGGAATCGCTCCTCGAAGGTCTGGCCGGAGAAGTCGAGACCCATCCGCTTTCGCGTCGGCGAATTCGCCCCGTCGCAGGCGAGCATGTAACGGGCGCCGAGGTCGTAGGCGCCCTGCGGCGTCTCGACGCTCAGGCGCACGCCGTCGCCTGTTTCCTCGTGGCCTGTGACCTTGTTGAGGAACCGGATGTCGATGAGATCCGGGAACTCCCGCGCCCGGTCGAGCAGGTATTCCTCGACGTAGTATTGCTGGAGGTTGATGAAGGCGGGATACTTGTGCCCGGCCTCGGGCAGGAGGTCGAAGGCATAGACCTCCGTCTCGCCATGGAAGAGGCGCCCGACCTTCCAGGTCACGCCCTTCTCGAGCATCCGCTCGCCCACGCCCAGCCGATCGAAGATCTCCAGCGTCCGCTTGGCCCAGCAGATCGCGCGGGAGCCCACAGAGACCACGTTGTTGTCATCGAGAACGACCGACTTCACGCCGTGCAGCGCGAGATCGATCGCCAAGGAGAGCCCGATGGGCCCCGCGCCCACGATCGCCAAGGGCGCGTCGGTCGTCCCGCCGTCCAGTTCGGGCGGGCGGACGAAGGGCTGTTCGGCATAGTCGTAAGACATCAGCGATACTCCTCCGCCGTGGGCGCCCGGTCGTAGACGAGATGGAATTCGTCGAGCTGCGGCGGCGCGAGGCCCGCGTGCGAAAATTGCACGTGTGCCTGCCCGCGGTGGTGGATCTGGTGCTGGAACAGGTGGAGGAGGAGCGCGCCGACATTCTCCTCCCGCGGGCCCTCGGGACGCTCGGTCACGCGGGTCTCCGCAAGGGTAACGGGGGTGAGCGCCGAACAGAAGCGGATCAGCCGCGCGTCGGAACCGGCCTGAGCCGGCTTGAGCTCCGCCGCCGTCTCGAAAGGCGTCCGGTCGTAGACCGACCTCCCCCGGCCGCCCTTTTCCAGCGCGTCGAGATAATAGAGATCGACCTCGTGGACATGATCGAGCGTGTCGCGGATCGACGGGAAGAATCCGGGACGCGGCGCGGTGAACGCCTCGGTCGTCAGCCGGGCGGCCGCTGCGAGCAGCACCCGGTTGGCCCAGGCGTTGTTCCGCGCCATGTCGCGCCAGGGGCTCATGCGGCGATCATCCCTGAAGGGCCTCCCACATCTCGGCGTCGCGCTCGGCGGTCCAGATGCGGGGCGTCTCGATGCCGCGCGCCTCGTCCCAGGCGCGGGAGACGTTGAAGGGCAGGCAATGCTCGTAGATCGCGAAGTCGGAGAACTTCGGGTCGCAGGCCGCACGCACGGCGTCCCACGCGTCCTTGAGCGAGCCGCCCTTGGCTGCCACGCGCGCGGCCGGGCGATAGGTGCTCCCGACGAAGTCGCGCGTGCTCTCGATGGCGGCGGTCAGCATCTCGGGGCCGACGAGCGCGTCCCCCCGCCCCGGCGCGATGGCCTGCGGGTCGAAGGAGGCGATGACGTCGAGCGTGCCGCCCCATTCGGTCAGGTAGCCGTCGCCGCAATAGCAGGCGGATTGGTATTCCACGATGTCGCCCGTGAACATCACCTCGCAGTCGGGCACCCAGATCACCGCGTCGCCCGCGGTATGCGCGCGGCCGGGCTTGAAGATGTCCACGCGGCGATTGCCGAGATAGATCGTCATCGCCTCGGAGAAAGTCGTCGTGGGCCAGGTGAGGCCGGGGATCTCGTCGTGCCCCTCGAAGAGACGGGGGAAGCGGGCGAACTCGCTGTCCCAGTCCTCCTGCCCGCGTTCGGCCACCATGGCGCGTGCGGCGTCGGACATGACGATCTCCCGCGCGCCGTAGGCCGAGGCGCCGAGGACGCGGACGGCGTGATAGTGCGTCAGCACGAGGTGGCTGATCGGCTTGTCGGTAACGGAA
>CAZUVG010000059.1:0-10817 GCA_964623765.1 uncultured Roseicyclus sp. | reverse complement strand
CTGAACGGCACGCTCTCGCCCTCGCTGGTGGACCGGGTCGCGGCGGCCTTCACCGGGGGCTTCAAGCGCGACCACGGCGCCTGGCGCTTCGGCGACTGGGCGACGTTCAACTACGGCAACCACTACGGCTTCGTCACCCACGGGGTGACGCTCTCGCGGCTCTGGCCGAACCTCGCGACGCTCTACGCCACCACCGACGGCGCGGTGCGGATGGAGACGTGGACGGAGGACCATGGCGATCTCATGCCCGGCCTCGTCATGGCGCGGCAGAACGGCGTGCCGCTGATCGTGGATGGCGTGCCGGGCGACCGCGTCACGTCCTGGGGCGGCGGCAACTGGTCGGGCTCGGCCGAGGCGAACCTGCGGACGCTGCGGGCTGGCGCCTGCATGCGCGAGGTCGAGGGGCGGCAGTTCCTGATCTACGCCTATTTCTCCAGCGTCACGCCATCCGGCATGGCGCGCACCTTCCAGGCCTACGGCTGCGATTACGCGATGCTTCTCGACATGAACAGCCAGGAGCTGACCTACATGGCGCTCTACGTCCACGAGGGCGACGAGATCGAGGCCCGCCACCTCGTCGAGGGCATGGCCGAGGCCGACGTGCGCAGCCGCCGCGGCGCGCGCATCCCGCGCTTCGTCAGCGCGCCGGACAATCGCGATTTCTTTTACCTGGTACGGAGGGACTGATGGGAACGACCCTGGTTTCGCGCGGAACGGCGGCACTGGCCGCGGCGCTTATGGCGCTGGCGGGCGCGGGCACGGCAGCGGCGCAGACGCTGGCCGATCGCAACGAGATCATGTTCCGGCAGATGCAGGAGGTGCGCGGCGTCTCCTCGGCCGAGATCCAGCGCGTCCGCCAGATCTTCGCGAACTCGCCCAACGGCTGGATGGGGCAGGGCAACCCCGCCGTCACCCAGCACCCGATGACGCCCGAGCAGGCCGCCGCGCGGCTTGGCGGGTCGGTCGAGCAGGTGCAGCAGAGCTACCGCAACCGCCAGTACGAGCGCATCTGCGGAGAGCGCTACATGGTGCCGCTCTACGATCCCGCGACGCAGACACCCTCGGACGCGACCGTCTGCGCGGACATGTTCGAGTATCCCAACATCCCCATGGTCTACCCGGTGGTCTGGGTCCGCGCGATGGAGGCTGCGCAGCTCTGTGCCGCCGAGGGCAAGCGCATCGGCGACGCCCACGAATGGGAGGGGGCCGCAGCCGGGCAGCTTCTGCCGCCGGACTATCCCTTCGACATGGTGCGCGGCATGAACGGGTCGCCCGCGGTCAACACGATCCGCCGCTGGCACAACAACCATTACGCCTCGACGTCCGGAACCTACTCGATCGGCTCGTGGCAGGCGGGCGTCTGCGCCACGGGCAGTTCCAAGACGGCCTCCTGCAACGGTGGCAGCTTCACGGGATGCGGGTCGAATACCTATCCAGCCGGTTCTTTCCCGGAGTGCCGCAGCCCGCTCGGCGTTTACGACATCGACGGCAACGCGGCCGAGCACATGAACCTGCCGCTTTCGGAGGACCAGATGGCGAGCCGGGGCTCCACCACCCTGGGCGTGACGGAGATGAAGGGCTCGTGGTTCATCTGGGACACGATCCGCGCGCACGAGCACTGGGCTCGCTGGCGGGCGCCTTACTGGCACGGCAGCCGCGTGATGTCCGAGGGGAGCCACCGGAACTACCACCTCGGTTTCCGCTGCTTCCGAGACATCGGCTGAACGGACGAATGCGGCCCGGCCCCGCGCCCGATCCCTTGCAAGGGATCGGGCAAAGCCTTGCAAGGCTTTGCCGCGCGTCTTGCAAGACGCGCCTGCCGTCCTTGCAAGGACGGCTCCCCGGTCGGCGTTCAGAGGGACGCGAGCCGGACCGTCGCCGAACTCAGCACGCCGTCGCTGTTGAGAAGTCCCGCATAGGCCGCGTCCGTCAGAAGCGCGCGGAGATCGACCGGCCGCCCGTTCAGGAAGGCGGTGCGGCTGACCAGCCTGATGCCGTGGCTGTAGTCGGCATAGTACTCGCCGTGCACCGTGGACAGTGGCTGGATCGGGTCGCGCGCCGAGCGGTGCCAGCCGTAGATCGCGACCCGCCCCCGCGCTCGTGCGAGGCGGTTGGCGATGACGACGTCCTTCTTGTGCCCGGCCACCAGCATCCCCGGCGCGGCCCCTGCCGCGGCGAACTGGCCGTCGAGCGTTGCGTCGTGGCGCCGGAAGTAGTCCGTCGAGGACATCTGCGGCCCCGGCGTCATCGGGCGCGGGGCCAAGCGGAGGTCAGCCTGCGCATATATCGCGTCGACCATGCGTGTCGTCGGCAGCATCATGTCGAAGGCATCGGCCACGCGTAGGGCGGCCGGGAGGCCGAGCGGTACCCGCACGTGGTCGTCGGAGGCGCCCACGGCCAGGTAGTCCGGCGTCACGCAGATGACGATCTCGGCCGAGCGGCCGCCGACGCGGCCGGTGAAGCTGACCGGCTGCAGCGCGCGCAGATGCTCGGGCAGGTTGCCGCGCATCGCCTCGGCCACGATCGCGGAATCCCGGGCGCCGCCCGAGGCCGAGTCGAGCGCCGCCATGACGGCGCTGCCCCCGGGGGCCGACCGGTCGCGGCGCGGGATGGAGCGTGCGAGCCCGTCGTTGCACTCGGCACCCGCGGTCCGGCGGGGGAGGAGCCCCGAGCCGATCCCGGCCGGTTGCTCGGAAAGCAATGCCGGAGGCAGGGCGTTGGCCGGTGCCTCGGCGCGCGCCACCTCCACCGTGGAGGCCCGAGAAACGGCTGCGCTGGCAGGCCGCGCGGCTGGCAGCGGGCTGGAGGCCACGAGCGCCGCGCTTCGCTCCGTAACCGCTGGAGGGAATGGCAACACGAAGTCTGGACGCGCGATCGGTGTGCGGCCCGGCGGCGCTTCGGGCGGAAGGGCGAGGCGGGCCTCGGCACCCGGTCCGGCGTCGGACGGCTCGGATACGAGCGGGAGCGGCCCGATCTCGAAGGCGACGGCCCGGGGCCGCATGGCGCTGCGCCCTGCGGGAGCGGCGTCAACGCGCGGAGGCCATCCGGCGAAGACCGGCGCGGGATCCGGCTCGGGATAGCGCCGGGCGGGCGCCGCGGCGGCGGCAATCCCGGCACCGGCCACCGACGCGACGGCCGCACGCTCCGCATCTGCGGCGCGCGGTGGCGTCCCGTGCAGCGCGTCGTAGACGTTCGACACGACGACGAAACTCGCCGCGGCGGACACGATCGCCGAAATGGCTACCGTGCCGAGCACGGCGTCCACGGATTGCAGCCTTGCGCCGGACGAGCCCCTGAGCCGCCCCTGTCGAGGAGCGTTGAAAAACCTTATCATCGTTACGGCGGTTACGCCTCAAATGCTAAGGTCTCAACAATTTCCCGCCACATTGCCGCGCCGCGGCGCGTCTTGGGCGGAATCTCGCCAAACCCGGCTGCCCGGCCGGGCCGATGTCGGCCGCATTCCGCCGGTTCCGCCCCTCTGCCGGGGCGTGCAGAAGCGGCCCGGGGCGTGGGCCTCAGAGACTCGTCTTCTTGAAGATCGGCTCGGGAATCGCCCGGATGACCGCCATGACGAGACGCCAGACGCCCCGGACGTAGACCACGTCGCGCCCTTTCCGCACGGCGCGGAGGACGGCCTGGCCGACTTCCTCGGGCTGTGCGGTCAGGCGCTCGGGCAGGTCCATGCCCTCCGTCATGGCCGTTGCGACGAAGCCCGGCAGCACCGTCACGACGTGCACGCCCGTCTTCGCGAGCCGGTTGCGCAGGCCGGAGAGGAACGCCGTGAAGCCCGCCTTGGCCGAGCCGTAGACGTAGTTCGAGGCGCGCCCCCGTTCGCCCGCGACCGAGGAGATGCCCACGATCGTGCCCGATCCCCGCGCCTCCATCGCGTTGGCCAGATGCGCGAGGATCGACGCCGGCCCTTCGAAGTTCGCCCGCATCACCATGGCCCCGGCCTTCGGATCGGCCGCGTTCTCCTCCTGCGTGCCCATGGCCCCTACCGCGCAGACGGCGATCTCCGGGAGCTCGGGCAGGCCGGCGACGAAGGCCGCATGCGTGTCAAGGTCGAGCGCGTCGAAGGCGTGCAGGCTGACCTCCACGCCGTGCCGTGTGACCAGGTCCGCGCGGTCGTCCTCCAGCCGCGAGGGATCGCGCCCGGCGAGCATGAGATCGTGCCCCTCGGCGGCGAAGGTGCGGGCGATGGCGCGGGCCATGCCCGAGGTTGCTCCGAGAACGAGAACGGGTTTCTTCACAGGCCGAGCCTTTCCGATTGCAGGGAGACGAAGCGCTCCGACCAGCCGCGCGCGCGACGCAGGTCGCGGAAGGCGGCGAGGCGAGGATCGGCCGCCAGCGCGGCGCTCGCGGGCATCCGCGCGTCCTTGGCGAGGTAGAAGCGCCCGCCGTGGTCGATGGTGATCCGGTCGAGTCGCTCCATCAGCGCGCGGTTGCGGTCCGTCGCCGGGAAATCCATGGCGAGCGTGTAGCCCTCGCAGGGGAAGGACAGGCGGCTCTCGTCCGGGCCGAAGCGCTTCAGCACCGACAGGAAGCTCGGCGATCCGGCGGAGCTGACGTCTTCCAGCATCTGTCCGAGCCCCTCCCGCGCGGCGTCCAGCGGCAGCACGCACTGGAACTGGTAGAAACCCCGGCGCCCGTAGATCCGGTTCCAGTCGCGGATCGCGTCGAGCGGGTAGAAGTAGCTGTCCCAGTCCACCAGCTGCTCGCCGGCCTTGCGAAGGCCCATCCGCCAGTAGAGCGCGTTGAAGAGTCCCACGCTGCGGCGGTTGAGCGCGAAGCCCGGTGCATCGAACGGCACCGCAAGGCCCCCCCGGCGCGGCACGTCGAAGGGGCGAGCGCGCCGGCCGGCCGGGAGGTCCTCAGCTCCCGCGTGCCGGCCGAGCATCACGAGGCTCCGCCCGAGTGCGGGCGGGCGCGCGGTGCAGTCGATCCAGGCGACGGAATAGGGCACGTCCTGCCGTGCCTCGAAGGCGTCGATCGCGGCCGAGAGATCGGCGGCGGGTATGGTTTCCTGCACGATCCAGCCGGTCTCGACGGCCCGAAGGCGAATGGCGGCGCGCAGGACGATCCCCGACAGGCCCATTCCGCCACAGACGGCCTCGAAGTCGCCCTCGGTGTCGCCCTTTGCGATGCGGCGTACCGAGCCGTCGGTCTCCATCACGTCGACCCAGTCCACGAAGGCGCGGAAGCTGCCGTCGACGTGGTGGTTCTTGCCGTGCACGTCGGCCGCGATGGCGCCGCCGAGGCTCACGAACTTGGTGCCGGGCGTGACGGCGGGAAACCAGCCGCGGGGCAGGAAGGTCTCGATGATCTCGGACAGAAGCACGCCCGCCTCGGCCACGAGCGTGCCGGTGTCGGGATCGAAGGACAGCATCCGGTCCATGCCCCGCATCGACAGCGTGAGGCCCGGGCCGATTGCCGGATCGCCGTAAGAGCGGCCGTTTCCGCGCGCGATGAGCGGGCCCTCGGCGAGCGCCCGCGCGACGTCCCCCTCGGACCGTGCCGTGAGCAGCCGGGTCTCGGCGAGCGGCGTTCGTCCCCATCCTGTGAGCCGCGTCATGCCGCCCCCCGCGCGGGCCGAAAGACGAAGCGGCGGTCCAGCATGTATTTCGTGACGTAGCCGACCGTCAGTCCAAGCACCGCCCCTACCTCGCGCGCGAGATCGGTGCGCCAGATCCACCAGAAGGCCGTTTCCGTGATCCAGAAGATAGCCGTCGTCGCAACGCCCATCAGCGAGTAGAGCAGGAATTGACGGCCCGTGGCCCGGGCGCCGCGCGTGTCGTCGAAGAAGATCCAGCGCTTGTCGAGCAGGTATTTCACCACGAGTCCCGCCAGCGTGCCCGCGGCCATGGCCATGACGAGGCGGCTGCCCGCGACGGTCTCGGCGCCGGCCAGCACCAGCCTCTGGGTCGCGAGGTTCGCGATCACGGCCACCGCGGCGAAGGCCGCGTAGCGCAGGACGAGGCGCGCGCCCGTCACCACAGGACGGCGATCCCGACGAGGACCGCGACCGCCGCCACCGTGGCGCGGCTGAGCGGGTCCCTGAGCGACCAGATGATCGGGTCGTCGTCCATCTGTCCGCGGTCCGCCACCAGCACGAGCCTGCTGATCCAGAAGATCAGGAGCGCGCAGACGCCCCAGAACAACCGGTGCGCGCCGAAGCGTTCCTGCACGAAGGGCTCGTCTATGTAGAGCGCGAGGACAAGGACGCCGATGTAGCCCGCCGCGATCGCCATCTGGCTGAGGATGCGGCGATCCTCCACCGTGTAGCCGCGCCGCGAGACTGTCCGTCCCGCCGCGTCCGCGTCGGACAGTTCGCCCAGCCGTTTCGCCGCCGCGAGCGAGAAGAAGATGAAGAGCGAGAAGGCCAGCAGCCAGACCGACAGGCTGACGCCGATGGCGATGCCGCCCGCGATGATCCGGATGGTGTAGAGCCCGGCGAGCGTGCAGATGTCGACGATCGCGAAGCGCTTCAGGCTGACCGAGTAGGATATCGTCAGCAGGAAGTAAGCCCCGACGATGGCGGCAAGCGACCAGGAGACGAGGGCCGCGACGACCAGGCCCGAGATCAGGAGGGCCGGGGCCAGCGCCGTTCCCGCGGCCGCCGAAAGCGCACCGGAGGCGAATGGCCGCGCGCGCTTGCGCGGATGGCTGCGGTCATCGGCGAGATCGAGCAGGTCGTTGACCACGTATCCGGCCGAGGCCGCGAGGCTGAGCGCCGCGAAGGCGGCCATGACCCAGGTGAACTGCCAGCCGCCATGGCCCGGATCGGCCAGGATCGGCACGAAGACGAGCAGGTTCTTCAGCCACTGGTGTGGCCGAAGGCAGCGCAGGAGCGCGCGGGCCTTGCCCGGCCTGGGCAGCCGTTCGGCCGGGCGCCCGGTGGCGTCGACGGCGCGGGGCACGCCGCCGCCGACCGCAACCGCGGCGGCCGCCTCCGCCCAGACGGGCAGGTCGGCGTGGCTGTCTCCGATGTAGACGAAGCCTTCCCGCCCGTATTCCGCGACAAGCCGCGCCGCTTTCTCCGACCCCTTGAGGTTGACCCCTTCGCCGGAGCCGAAGACGTCGTCGAACAGCCCAAGGTGATCCGCAACCGCACGCGCGATCCTCGTGTCCGACGCCGTGACGAGCGCCACCCTGCCACCCTTGCGGCGCCAGTCCGCGATCCGCTCGAGCACCTGCGGGTCGTAGGGCAGGGTCGCGGGGTCGACTTGCGTGGCATCCGCGAAGGCGGCCTTGAGCGCGGCACGGCCGCGCGTCAGCCCGCCCATGACCTCCCGGAACGGGATCGCCCGGGTCGAGAGGGCAGCCCAGAACGTCTCGTGCAGCATGTCTGTGGGCAGGAGCGTTCCGTCGAGATCCACTGCCAGGACCGGGCGAGCGGCGGTACCGTCCGCAACGGCGGCCAGATCGGTATCGGCGAGGGAGGACGAAGTGTGCATCTTCTTGTGCGCGTCCGGCCAGCAAAGTCTCCAAGCAATGGCGAAAGCTTGCATTTCTTCCGCCCGGATGGCCAGTGGTTTCTGCCCTGCGGCGCACTCGACACCTTGAGGATGCACCGCTATCGTCCCTGCGCCAGCGAACGCAGAAGAGGACCGGTGCTTTGCGCAAAGGACTGATTTCGCTCCTTGTCGTCATGGCGGCCCTTGGGGCCGCTGGCGAGGCCCGGGCCGACCCTGCCGGAGCGGTGGCGGATGATCCTGCGACCGATGGCGATGCCCGCCTCGAGGCGCTGCGCGCCGCGGAGACGGAGGCGCGCCGTGCCGCCATGGCCGCATGGGACGCGGCGGAGACGGCGGATGCCGCCCGGGTCGAGGCGGAGGCTGCGGCTCGGGCGGCCCGGGGGGCGGCGCAGGAGGCGATCGCCGCACTGTCGGCAGCGATGGCTGCGCGCCAACGGGCCGAGACGACCGTCGCCGCCGACGGCAGCGCACCCGATCCCGTCTCAGCCGAGGCCGGGCCGGAAGTCCCGGGCGCGGCCGCGGTGGTGGCCGAGACGGAGGCGCGCGAGATGCCTCTCGTGGCCGCCGCAAGCGAGGCGCGGCAGTCGGCCCTCGCCGAGGCCGGGCGCCTCGTCGCGCTCGAGACCGCGCGGGCGGTGGCGGCGCAGGAGGCGGCAGCCCGGCAGGCGGCCATCGCGCGCGCAGTGGCGCGCGAGCCCCGCGGCGTCGCGGAGGTGCAGGTGCGCCGGGCCCGCGCCGTCGAGACAGCGCGACGCGCCGCGGAGGCCGAGGAGAGGCGCGCGGCCGCCGTCGCGGCCGCCCACGCCGCGCTGGAGCGCTGTGTTGCCATGGCGGGGCCACCGAGCGCCGAGATTCCGGTCTCGGAGTCGGCCCAGCGCGCGGCCTTCCGCGCCCTGGCCGCTGCCCGGCAGGATTGCGCGGATGCAGCGCGGTCGCTTCCCGATGCGGGGCCGGCGCTGTTTCACCTCGCCACGATCGCGCAGGCCTCGGGCGAGCATCGGCAGGCCGTCCGCCTCTACGAACGCGCCGCCGAGGCGGGCGTCGCCGCGGCGCTGACGCGTCTCGGCGACTACTACAATTTCGGCATCCGCCCGGTGCGCGAGGACGTGGACCGCGCCGTGGGCTACTATCAACAGGCCGTGACGGAAGGCGACGCGGCCGGGGCCGCGACGCTGGGCATGATGCACCGGCTCGGGCGTGGCGTGCCCCGCGACCCCGCGCGGATGATCGCGCTGATGCGCGAGTCGGCGGACGCGGGCTATCACTTCGCCCAGTTCCGGCTCGCCCGAACCCTTCTCGACGGCGAGGGCGTGGCGGCCTCGACACGGGAAGCGCTCGGCCTGCCGGACCCGCGCGCCGCCGTCCCGCTGTTCGCCGCCGCGGCGCGCGCCGGCAATCTCGAGGCGGCCTACGACCTCGCCGATCTCTATGCCGAGGGCGCGCCGGGCGTACCCGCAAGTCCGGCCTCGCGCTACCGCTGGATCGATTTCCTGGCCGATGCCGGGGAGCCCGCGGCGATCGCGGAGCGTGCCTTCCTGACCGAGCTTGGCGAGGGGACGGCGCGCGACCCGGAGGCCGCGGCGCGCGGCTACGTCGCCGCGCTCGAGACCGGCGCGGTCGATCCCGAGACGATGCGTGGCACGGTGGGCGGCGCGGTCCCGCGCTGGGACGAGGAGACGGCGGTCGAATTCCAGCGCATCCTGCAGGCCCGCGGCTTCTACCGGGGCCGACTGGACGGGCAGATCGGGCCGATGAGCCTCGAGGCCGCGCGCGCGCTCGCGGGGGGCTAGGAGGCCCGCACGGCGGCCGTCAGCCGTTGCGGTCCATCGCGTGATACTCGGGGTTCGGCATCATGTCCGACGCTATGGCGAACCGGTTGGACATGTTGAAGAAGCCGATGACGTCGGCGAGGTCGAAGATCTCGTCCTCGCCCAGGCCCGCCGCCCGCAGCGCCTCGCGGTCGGTCTCCACCACCTCCGATGGCGCCGTCGTGAGTTTCCAGGCGAAGTCGAGCATGGCGCGCTGCCGTGCCGACAGCTCCGCCACCCGGTAGTTCATCACCAGCATCTCGCCGAGCTGAGGATCGCCCGAGAGTTGCCGCACCGCCTGCCCATGCGCCACGAGACAGTAGAAGCAGCGGTTTGCCGAGGAGACGACCACCGCGACCATCTCCCGCTCGAGCTTCGAGAGGCCCGAGGGCCCCAGCATCAGCGCGTTGTAGTATTGCGAGAAGGCGCGGAGCTTCTCGACGTTGCGGGAGAAGGTGCGCAGGACGTTCGGCACGAGGCCAAGCTTCTCGCGGCAGATGTCGAAATAACGGCGGGTCTCCTCGTCGAGATCCGCCTCGGGCGGCAGGTCGTAGATCGACACGCGGTCGGGCTGTGGCATCGCGGCTCCTCCTCCGGCCGCGAGCCTGCGACGGTCAGGGGGGCGCCGCAAGAGCCCGCTACTGCGCGGCCGCGAGTGCGGGGTCGGGCCGGTCCTTTGTCAGCGCCAGCCATGCGTCGTATTGCGACAGGAACACCTCCCCGGTCAGCTCGTCGAGGAAATGCGAGCGCTTCAGCCGGTCCGTCACGGGGCCCTTTACCTCCGACAGGTGCAGCTTCACGCCCATGGAGTGCAGCCGTTCGTTCACCGCCTCGAGGCTTTCCAGCGCGCTCATGTCGATCTCGTTCACTGCCGAGCACATCAGGACCACATGCTTCACCGGGCCGTTCTCCGTTACCCGGTCCTGCACGAGGTCCTCGAGGAAACGGGCATTGGCGAAGTAGAGCGACTCGTCGATCCTGAGCGTCACGACCTCCGGATGCGTCGTCACCCTGTGGCGCAGGATGTTGCGGAAGTGATGTGTGTCGGGGACGAGGCCGACCTCGGCCACGTGCGGCTTCGACGTCTTGTAGAGATGCAGCGCGATGGACAGGATCACGCCCGCCGAGACGCCGGCCTCCACGCCGAGCCCCAGCGTCAGGAGGATCGTCGCGGCGACGGCCACGAAGTCGGCGCGGGAATAGGTCCAGGTCTTCTTCAGGATCGAGAAGTCGACGAGGCTCAGGACCGCCACGATGATGGTCGCGGCGAGCGTCGCCTTGGGCAGGAAGTAGATGAGCGGCGTCAGCGCGAGCGCCGCGATGGCGAGACCCACGGCCGTGTATGCGCCTGCCGCCGGCGTCTCGGCGCCGGCGTCGAAATTCACGACCGACCGCGCGAAGCCACCGGTGACCGGATAGCCCCCTGTGAAGCCTGCGCCGATATTGGCCGCGCCCAGCCCGATCAGTTCCTGGTCGGGATCGATGCGCTGGCGCTTCTTCGCGGCGAGCGTCTGCGCGACCGAGATCGACTCGA
>CAZUVG010000058.1:0-10857 GCA_964623765.1 uncultured Roseicyclus sp. | reverse complement strand
GCCAGCACGAATCGCACATTGGATCAGTGCTCGCCATTTTCGGTGGAGGAAGATGCCGCTCTACGCCGGAGCCCCTCCGACCTGACGAATCCATCAAAAATATATATTCATATCAACAGCTTGACAAAGTTTAGACCTTTATATTTACATATGTCATTAATTTTGAGACATATGTAAAACAAATCGGTCTAGCAGGGCTCGGGGAGGCGCACAGTTGGACAAGGTTCTTCTCGATGTGACGGGATTGAAGAAATCCTTCGGGGGCGTCGCGGCGCTTCGCGATGGCCGTCTGCGGGTGGAAAAGGGATCTGTTCATGCCCTGTGCGGCGGTAACGGCGCAGGTAAGTCAACGTTTCTGACGATCGTCATGGGGATCCAGCAGCGCGATGCGGGCGTGATCCGGCTGCGCGGGGAAGAGGTCCACTTCGCGTCGCCGCGCGAAGCGCTCGAAGGCGGGATTTCCATCATCGAGCAGGAACTCAGTCCCGTGCCGGCGATGACGGTGGCCGAGAACATCTTTCTCGGGCGGGAACCCCTGAAGTCGTTCGGACGAGTCGATTTCCAAGAAATGAACCGGCAGGCGCAGGCGCTTCTGTCGCAGCTCGGCTTCGACATCGCACCGACAAGAATGATGATGGACCTCAGCGTCGCCAAGATCCAGCTCGTGGAGATCGCGAAGGCGCTGTCTTACGATGCCGAGGTCATCATCATGGATGAGCCGACCTCGGCCCTGGGCGAAAGCGAAGCAGAGCAGTTATTCGAGGCGATCGGCCGCCTGAAGGCCCAGGGCAAGGGCGTGATCTATGTCAGCCACAGGCTCACCGAGATCCTCGACATCGCCGACCGATACACCGTGCTTCGCGACGGCGCCTATATCGAGGACGGGAACATATCGGATGTCACCAAGGCCGATCTGATCCGGATGATCGTCGGGCGCCCCTTGGCCGAGGAGTTCGTGAAGGACAATCAGCCAGAGGCCCAGGTCGCGCTGTCAGTCAAAGGGATCGACAGCCACAATGGCGTGGCGGATCTGTCCTTCGAGGCGCATCGAGGCGAGATACTGGCATTCTACGGCCTGATGGGGTCCGGCAGAACCGAGATTTTCGAACGGCTCTTCGGCATGTCCGATCACAGCAACGGTACGATCTGCCTTGGGGGCGAAGCCTTCGCCGCGCGAACGCCAGCCGACGCGATCGCCAAAGGCCTTGCTTTCGTGACAGAGGACCGCAAGGAAAGCGGGCTCGTTCTGTCGGCGACGGTCCGCAACAACCTGTGCATGGCAAGCCTCGACGCCTTGTCGCACGGGCCGCACATGAGCCGACCGGCCGAAGCGGGTGCCGCGCGGCGCATGATCGAGATGTTCGGCGTCAAGGCCGCGACCGACCAGCTTGAAGTGTCGGATCTCTCGGGTGGCAACCAGCAGAAGGTCGTGCTGGGCAAGTGGTTCCTGACCGATCCGAGGATTCTTCTTCTGGATGAACCGACACGCGGGGTCGATGTGGGCGCCAAGCGCGAAATCTACCGGATCATGTCGGAATTCGCCGAAGCCGGCGGAACGGTCCTGATGATCTCGTCCGAAACGGACGAAGTCCTTGGCATGGCCGACAGGGTAATCGTGATGAAGGATGGCCGCGTTTCCGGAACGCTCGCGCGGGATGAAATGTCGGCGGAGAAACTCGTCCACCTCGCGGCCTGACAGCGGCGCGGCACGGACACGGGAGGAGACAGAGATGACGGACAAGACCAAGGAACCGGCAGCAGCCGGATCTGCAAACGCGCCTGGCGCAGGTGGCCAAGCCCGGCCCGATGTCGCAATGTATATCCAGAGGTTCGGAATACTGATCGCGCTGGTCGTGTTGTGTGTCGTCCTGTCCTTCGCCAACGAGTACTTTCTGACCACCCGCAACATCGTCAACGTTCTGCGCCAGACGTCGATCAACGGCATTCTCGCGATCGGCATGACATTCGTGATTCTGACGCGCGGGATCGACCTGTCCGTCGGCTCCGTCGTGGCGCTTGCCGGCGTGGTGTCGGCGACCTTCGCCACCACCTCGTCCATTGCCGGAATGGCCGGCGGCCCCTACCCGGCCGTCATCGCGCTGATCATCGGGATCGCCGTGGGCATTGCCGCGGGCGCGGTTTCGGGCGTGCTGGTTTCGCGCTACAATGTGCCCGCTTTCGTGGCGACGCTGGGCATGTTGTCGGCGGCACGCGGCCTGACATTGCTCGCGTCCAACGGCCGCCCGATCCCCGCTTTGACAGATGAATATCGCTGGATCGGCACGGGGAGCGTGCTTGGCGTGCCTATGCCGGTGGTGATCTTTGCAATCGTGTTTCTCTTGTCCTGGTATGTGCTGTCGTCGACACGGTTCGGCAGACGCGTCTATGCCGCCGGGGGCAACCCTCACGCCGCAACCGTCTCGGGCATCAATGTCACGCGCATCCGTTTCTCGGTCTACGCGATCTCGGGGGCGCTGGCCGGGCTCGCCGGCATGATCCTCGCCGCGCGCACCGGCTCTGCCCTGCCCCAGGCGGGTGTGGCCTATGAGCTTGACGCGATCGCGGCAGTGGTCATCGGCGGCACCAGCCTTGCCGGCGGCGTCGGCCATGTTGCCGGAACGTTGATCGGCGCGTTGCTGATCGGCGTGGTGAACAACGGTCTCGATCTGATGGGAGTCGAATCCTACTACCAACAGGTCATCAAGGGCGTCCTGATCATTGCAGCGGTCCTGCTCGATCAGACGCGGAACAGGCGGGCCTGACACGGGGCCGCCGGGCGCCCGGGCCATCCGGGCGCAATCTCTACACCCATGGGAGGAAAACCACATGAAAACGACGACGATACTCGGCCTGTCCACGGCCATGGCCATCGCGGCCGCACCCGTTCTTGCGCAAGACGACCCGATCAAGGTCGGCGCCGCGGTCTACGGTCTTCAGGCCGAATTCATGCAAATCTGGTCGGACGCGCTGGAACAGCATCCGGCGGTCGAGTCCGGCAACGTCGACCTGACCATCTTCGACGGGCGCTACGACGCTTTGGTGCAGCAAGAGCAGTTCGAAACGATGATCACCCAGCAATATGACGCGATCATCTTCGTTCCCATCGACATCGAGGCGGGGGCGACCGCCGTTCAGCTCGCGCATGACGCCGGCATCCCGGTGGTGGGGTCCAACACCCGCGTGAACAGCGACCAGCTGACGTCTTACGTCGGGTCGGATGACGTGCAGTCGGGCTACATGGAGGCGCAATCGGTGCTGGAGGACATCGGCTGCGAAGGTGCGGTCGTGATCCTTGAGGGCCCGATTGGCCAATCCGCGCAGATCAGCCGCCTTGAAGGCAACATGATGGCGCTGGAGGAGTGCCCGGATGTCGAGGTTCTCGAACAGCAGACCGCCAACTGGTCGCGCGCCGAGGCCCAGACCCTGATGGAAAACTGGCTGACCGCCCATCCCGGTGAAATCGACGGCGTTATCGGTCAGAACGACGAGATGGCACTTGGCGCGATCGAGGCGATCCGCGCGGCCGATCTGGACCCGCAGGACTTCGCTATTGCCGGTATTGATGGCGTGACCGATGCGCTGGTCGCCGTGCAGAATGGTGACATGGCCTCGATCCTTCAGGATGCGCGTGCACAGGCGCAAGGCGCGCTGGACGTGGCGATCCATGCCGTGGATGGCGACTATGAGCCCATGTCGGATATCTGGGACCAGTATACCGACATGCCGTGGAATGGCGGCACGGACTCCCTCTACGAAGTGCCCTGGACCCCGGTCACCCTCGACAACGTCGACGCTCTTCTCGCAGCGCGTCAATAAGAAGGGCGGGCCGGCCCCAATCATGGGCCGGCCCACCCCAGCAGGGAGCACTTCACAATGGATTTCAATTTTCCGCTCGCGGGCCAGGTCGCCCTTGTGACAGGCGCGGCATCCGGCATAGGCGCCGCAGTCAGTGCAGCGTTCGCGGCCAAGGGCGTCCGGCTCGCCCTGTGCGATCTAGACGCGGCCCGCGCCAAGGACATGGCGGCACAGCTTGGCGGCGACGCCCGCGCCTTGGGGTGCGACGTGACCGACAAGACCAGCGTCGACGCCTGTGTCGCCAGTGTCATCGACACATTCGGCCGCATCGACATCCTGATCAACAGTGCGGGCATCGTCGATCTTGCCCCGGCCGAGGATATCGGCATCGACGTCTGGCAGCGCACGCTGGACGTGAACCTGACAGGCAGTTTCCTGATGGCGCAGGCCGTGGCGCGCCGGATGATCGCAGACGGTCGCGGCGGCAAGATCGTCAACCTTGCCAGCCAGGCGGGATCCGTGGCGATTGAAGGGCATATTGCCTATTGCGCCGCCAAGTTCGGGGTCATCGGGATGACCAAAACGATGGCTCTTGAATGGGGCAAGCACGGCATCTGCGTCAATTCGATCTCGCCGACGGTGGTCATGACGGAGCTTGGCCGCAAGGCATGGGCGGGCCCCAAGGGTGACGCGATGAAGGCCCAGATACCGGCGGGACGCTTTGCGGAACCCGACGAGATTGCAGCCGCCGCGGTCTTCCTCGCGTCGGGCGGGGCGGACATGATCAACGGCGCCGACCTGCTGATCGATGGCGGTTTCACCGTGAAATGAAGCCGGTCGCAGGACCGGGAGAGAGGGACAATGCAGCGTTTTATCAACGATCCGGACGATATCGTCGACGAAACCGTCCGCGGTTTCGTCAAAGCGCATCGCGATCTGGTGCGGCTCGATCCGGGCAATCACCGCGTGGTCGTCGCCAAGGGCGCGCCCGTGACGGGAAAGGTCGGCATCGTGACAGGTGGCGGTTCGGGCCACGAACCCGCCTTCATCGGCTACACCGGCCGCAACATGGTCGATGCGGTCGCGGTGGGCGAACTGTTCTCGTCGCCAACGGCCAAGAGCTTTCTGGACGCGATCAAGGCGGTCGATGGCGGGGCGGGGGTATGCGTACTTTATGGAAACTACGCCGGTGACAACATGAACGTGAAGATGGCCGCGCGCATGGCCGCGAAGGACGGCATCGAGGTGCGCACCGTCGTCGCAAACGACGACGTATGTTCCGCCCCGTCCGCGGAGCGTGAGAAGCGGCGCGGTGTCGCCGGCGAAATCCTCATGTGGAAGATCGGCGCGGCGAAGGCAGCGCATGGCGCGTCTGCGGCCGAGATTCAGGCGGTGGCACAGAAGGCCATCGATGCCACGCGGTCTGTCGGGGTCGGCTTGGCACCCTGCACCCTCCCCGCGAATGGCAAGCCGAACTTCGAGATCCCGGTTGGCAAGATGGAGATCGGCATCGGTCACCACGGCGAACCGGGCAACGAGGTCGTGGACCTGCGTGCCGCAGATGACGTGGCCGACGACATGTTGCAGATCGTTCTGGACGATCACGACATCGGCGCGGGCGACGAGGTCTGCGTGCTCGTGTCCGGGCTTGGCGCGACGCCGATAAACGAGCTTTACGTTCTCTATGACCGAATCGAGGTCGGGCTGCGCGGGCGCGACGTCGCCGTGCACGCCTGTTTCGTCGGAAACTACTTCACATCGCTCGAAATGATGGGGGCTACGCTGACCGTCATGAAACTTGACGACGAATTGAAGGAGCTGCTTGACTTGGAGGCCGCAAGTCCGGGCCTGACGGTGACGACATGACCGCGCTTCGGAACGCGGGCGCGGGCGTGATCGTGCGCGACATTGCGGAGGTCATCGTCGCGAACCGCGCCTACCTGTCGGAAATCGATGGCAAGATCGGCGACGGGGACCATGGGAACAACATGGCCAAGGGCTTCGGGCGCGCGGCGGAACGGATCAGCGACGACGACACGCTCGACGCGGCATTCGGTACGCTGTCCTCTGTCCTGATGTCCGAGATTGGCGGATCCATGGGACCGCTCTACGGAATGATGTTCAGCGACATGGCCGATGCCATCGGATCAGCGGACCGCATCGATGCCGACAGGTTCGCGGACATGCTTTCAGCCGGAAGCGAGGGGGTCAAAGCCATCGGATCGGCGGGACCGGGTGACAAGACCCTGCTCGACACTCTTTTGCCGGCCGTCGACGCGTTCCGCAACACCGACGGCGATTTCAAGGCCCGGCTGGATGCCATGCAAGCCGCGTCTGTCGCAGGTCGCGACAGCACCAAGGACATGATCGCGAAAGTCGGACGGTCGAGCCGGTTGGGCGAACGGTCCCGCGGTGTTCTGGACGCGGGTGCAACATCGTGCTGCTTGATCCTGTCCGCACTCGCCGATGGTGTGCGCGAGCGCTTGACATGAGGCCACCCTGCCTTGCGGATCGATCAGAAATCTTCCATCACTGAGCGATGGAACAGATCGACACTGCGTTTCTGGCACGTTTTTTCCAGGCCGCCGCGGCCCGGCTCGAGGCGGAACGCGACGCGTTATGTTCGCTCGACGGTGCGATCGGTGACGGCGATCATGGAATATCCATGGCAAACGGCTTTGCAGCCGTTGCCGCCCTTGTCCGCGGGGGGCAGCCCTCGCAGGACGATCCGGCCAAGCTGATGCGGGCCGCCGCCGCGGCATTCCTCGGCGAAGTCGGCGCGACCGTCGGGCCGCTTTACGCGACAGGAATGCTTGACGCCGCCGACCTGTTCGATGCGCGCGGTCCGGTCCCCCTGGAACAGGCGCACCTGTTCCTTGCGGCGCTGGCCAGCGGCATCGCCCGTCGCGGGCAGGCCGAGCCGGGCGACAAGACGATGCTGGACGCGTGGCTGCCGGCTGTCCAGACCGCCCAGACCGCCGCCGATGCCGGGTATCCGCCCGCCGAAGCCCTGTGGTCGGCGGTCGACGCCGCCCGCAAGGGCGCCACCGCGACGGCCACGATGATCGCATCGCGGGGACGGGCGAAAAGGCTGCAGGCGCGTAGTCTCGGCCACCGCGACCCGGGCGCGGTTTCCGCAACGCTCATCCTCGAAGCGCTCGCGCAGACCGCCGGCACCGCGCCCGCCAGACCGGACTGATTGGACGATGGCGCGCGGCAGAAAACCCATCCACGGCGCGGGTACTGACGGGAACGGAACGCCCGACAACCGCCCGCCGCTGAGTTTCAACGAAGACCCGCTGCTCTGGGCAAGCTGGCTCTACTACGAAGAAGGGCTGACCCAGAACGAAATCGCCACTGCGATGAGGGTGTCGCGGGTGACGGTGAACGGGTATCTTGCCGACGCGCGCGCAAGCGGGATCGTGAACATCTCGATCGCGTCCGAACGGTTCAAGTCGCTATCCATCGCCCTGCAACTGAAGGAACATTTCGGGCTCGAGGAAACGATGGTCGTGCCCGGCGTGGGCGGCGAGCGGTCGCTGATCGACCGGCTAGGGTCCGCGGGCGCGCAGGCGCTGGACCGGTTGATCCGGTCCGGCGATACCGTGGCGATCACTTGGGGACGCACCATGCTGGCGGTGGCACGGGCGGTGCGTCATACCGGACTGAGCGATGTGCGCGTCGTCGCGGCCACTGGCGGCACCACGGCGGTCATTCCCTACACGCCCGAAGCCTGCGCAACGCAGCTTGCCGAAACGCTTTCGGCGCGCTGCATCACGATTTCCGCACCGGCAGTGGTATCGTCCGTCGATGCGCGCCGGATGCTGCTGTCCGAACCGGTCGTCTCGGAACAACTCGCTGCGCTTGACGCGGTCGATCACATCATCTTCGGGATCTCCTCCCTCAGGCCGGATTCGACCATCCACCTGAGTGGGTTCTTCGACAACTCGCTGCAACAGTATGACCATTACAAGAACGCGGTAGGCTCCGTGGCCGGGCGGTTCATCGACGCCGACGGCCGGTCCGTCGCCGGGCCGCTGGACGAACGCACCATCGGGATCGGGCTCGACCAGTTGCGTCAGGTCAAGACCCGCGTCGCCATCGCGGGCGGCTTCGAAAAGGTGCCTGCGATGCTGGCCGCCCTGCGCGGCGGGCTTGCGAATGTCCTCGTGACGGACGCGGCCACTGGCGAAGGTATCCTGCGCGCCGATGGCGTGGAAACGACCGCCGTCCACCGCGGCAAACGACAGCGACCGGAAGGTTCGGAAATCGCGCCCCGGACAACGATCAAGAAGTTCCTGAACAAGCCGGCGAATGCCGTGACGGAATCGCTCGACGGCGCCCTGCGGACGTTTGCCCACGTCATCGAACCGATCGACGGCGTCCATCGCGCGATCCGGTCCCGCACGCCGCCCCGTGAAGGCAAGGTCGGGCTGGTCATCGGGGGTGGGTCCGGGCACGAGCCGTGCTTTCTTGGATATGTCGGTCAGGGCCTTGCCGACGCCGTCGCCGTGGGCAATGTGTTCGCGTCGCCGCCGCCCGACAGGATTCTGGCATGCACGAGGGCCGCCTCCACTGGCGCTGGTGTCCTTTACATTTACGGGAACTATACGGGCGATGTCATGAACTTCGACATGGCCGCCGAACTCGCGGCCAGCGAAGGCATCGGAGTACGTACAATCCTAACCACCGACGATGTCGCCTCATCGCCGCCCGAAGAACGGCATGCGCGGCGCGGCACTGCCGGGAATGTCTTCGTTTTCAAGGTAGCCGGGGCAGCATGTGACCGAATGTATGACATCGACACGTGCGAAAGGCTCGCAAGAAAGGCAAATATGGCCACGTTCACGATGGGACTTGGCCTTGAACCCTGCTCGCTTCCCGAAACCCGGCGGCCAAGCTTTCAGATCGGCCCGGACGAGATGGAAATCGGCATCGGGATCCACGGCGAACCTGGTGTCGCCCGGGCCGCGGCAACCACCGCCGATGGCGCCGTTGATCAGATATGCGACCGGCTGTTCAAGGAAATGCAGCTGGAATCTGGCGACCGGGTCGCACTGCTTGTGAATTCGCTCGGCGGCACGCCCATGATGGAGCTTTTCATCCTCGCCCGACGCGTCCACGAAAGACTGGCGGCTCGGAAAGCAGTGATCGAAAGGAATCTCGTCGGCCATTTTTGCACCTCGCTTGACATGGTTGGCGCGTCGATAACGCTCATGAAGCTCGACGAAGAACTCCTCGATTTGCTTGATCACCCATGCGAGGGGTTTGGTTTGTCGCAGTCCTTCAGGACGATACGCGCAGGAAACCTTTAGTGGAGGACTTGGTTTCTTTGCCGGACATGCGAAATCGCGGCATGACACCGCCCAGAAACTGAAAACGGCGAGGTGGACTTTTCGACCAAGCCCCCGCGAAAACGGGGATTGCCTAGTTCGGGATCTCTCCTTCGCCTCTCGTGCGACCTCCTTCTCTCTCCGGCTTCCAATCGGCACCCTACCGACCCCTTCCACGGTTGAGAAACGCTCTGTGGAAATCGATCACCTTGGCGGCCACGCATTCGTTTTGCAGCGGCCAATCCTGCTCGTCTTGGCATTGCTGCAAAGCTGGAAGACGGCCATGACGTCCCCGCCTTCGGCATCGACGATGGCATCCGGACCCTGACTGAGAGTGCAGTACGCGACCGCAATGCGCGCGGTCGCGGTCGCGTCGCTCTGGCAGCTCGTCCTGCGGGACCGGCAGGATGTTCGGTGCAGCAAAGCCCGCCACGTCTCCGGCGATTGCTGCCTGAACCCGAAAGAAAAGGTCCGCGGGTCAACCGGGCGGCCCTAGTGGTGGCCGGTCGAGGGTTCGAAGAGAACCAGTTCGACGCGTTCGGCGCCATCGACATAGGCGTCGTGACCGGGGGGAATCTCGAAGAAATCACCCTTGGTGATCGGGGTCTCGACGCCGGTGTCGAGCATCCGCACCACCAGCCTGCCGGAGAGGCAATAGCCGGTGTGGTGCATCGGGCAGGAGTCGGGCGAGCCGAGCAGGGGTTTTTCGTCCTTCTCCCATGTCCAGCCGGGTTCGAAAACCGCATACATCCCGGTCGTGCCGTGTTGCATCCTGACAATGTCGATCCCGCCATTCGCCTTCATGTCGAGCGCTTCGTCGGGGTGTTCGAACCGCCTCGTCTCGATCGTCGCTTGCGTTGTCATGCGTGCCTCCTTCGCAGTTTGTGCCGGTTCAGGGGCCACCCGCGTTCAAACGCGGACGATGTCGTCCTTGAGCGCATACAGTATTGCCGCGATCTCTTTGCGCGTGTCCTCGTAATGGCCCAGCGATTCCATCGCTTCCAGGATATCGTCCATCGCGGCCACGTATTCCGTCTCGTCGATATTCATCCCGCGATGGGTCTCGACCATGCTGCGCCCGTCATATACGCCGGGTCCGTTCGAAAGCTCCTCGAACAACGAACAATAATGCTGCTTGATCTTTTCGACCCGCTCGGGCTGGTCGATATAGGGTGTGAAGCGCGGCTTGATGGCCGGGTTGTGCAGATGCTTGTCCACCATGCCATCGACGATCCGCCTGATCCCTGCGGATCCGCCGAGCCGCTCATAAAGGGTCACCCTGTTCAACTTTTCCGCGATCGATGCGCTCATGTTGTCCTCCTGTCGAGATATCTGCGGGGTCCGGCGGCGCAGCCCCCGTGAAGGGGCGCCGGGCGCGCCAGCTTGCGGGGGATTCAGGCGCTCTGCATCGCCGCAGCCCTCACATCGTCGGCGGTCATGGCCTTGCCACCGATCCCCCATTCGCCGCTGGCGATCTCCTGCACCCGTACCCATGTGACGCCTCGCATGGCCTCACCCTCGATGCCGACCATCGTCTCGGTGACCTCCTCGATCATCCTGCGTTTCTGATCGGTGTCGAAGACGCCTTCGATCAACTGGATGTCCACAAGTGGCATGTCGTGCCTCCGTCGTCTGGGAATTGGCTTGTCGCCATCGGAGCGATCCGATGCAGGCGCAGGATGCCAGGCGGGCAAGGGCGCGCGCCAGTTCACGAAGTGAATCGCGCCCG
>CAZUVG010000057.1:0-10995 GCA_964623765.1 uncultured Roseicyclus sp. | reverse complement strand
GCGAGCCCCGAGACGCATCCCGATCTCGACGCGGCGGCCGGTTTCGCAGTGCGCTATTACCAGGATTTCGTGAAGCCCACGAAAGTCTTCCGTCTGCCCACGGCGCAGGAGCGGGCGGCGATGGAGGAGCTGCGCGCCTGTCTCGGCGACGCGGATCGGGCGCTCGACGCCATCGCGCGGAAGAACGCGCAGGAGGGCAAGGACATCGCCCCCCCGGAGGTCGACTGGCAGGACGACGAGTTCCTGCAATCCATCGTCTTCG
The DNA here is from genome assembly GCA_964623765.1 of uncultured Roseicyclus sp. Taxonomy (GTDB): domain Bacteria; phylum Pseudomonadota; class Alphaproteobacteria; order Rhodobacterales; family Rhodobacteraceae; genus Roseibacterium. The sequence continues at coordinate 10,733 of CAZUVG010000057.1, read as the reverse complement.
CGATCGGCAAGCTCCACGGGTTCGAGCCGCTTCGCGCGTGGTTCGCGGCGCTCTACGAGGTGCTTCTGGGCGCGAGCCAGGGGCCGCGCTTCGGGGGCTTCATCGCGCTCTACGGGATCGAGGAGACGCGGGCGCTGATCGCCAAGGGTCTTCGCGGCGAACTGGCTGCGTGACACGATGGCGGCGGGTGGGACATATCCGCCGCTCTTCACGCTGAAGCCCGTGGCCGAGGGCATCTGGGTGGTCGACGGCGAGGAGATCGACTTCTACCGGATGCCCTTTCCGACCCGGATGACGGTGGTGCGCCTCGCCTCGGGCGAGATGTGGCTGCACTCCCCCGTGGCTTTCCGCGGCACACTGCTCGACGCGCTGCAGGAAAGGGGGGCGGTCCGGCACCTGATCGCGCCGAACTGGATCCACTATGCCTACGTGCAGGACTGGTCCGATGCCCTGCCAGCTGCCACGGTCCACGCTGCCCCGGGTGTCGCGACGCGGGCGCAGGAGCGCGGGCTAAGGCTCCGTGTCGATCATCTGCTGACCGACGAGGCACCTGCCGCGTGGTCGGCCGAGTTCGACCAGATGGTCGTGCCCGGCTCCCGCATCCACCGCGAGGTGGTCTTCTTCCACCGTCCGAGCCGGACGCTGATCCTCACCGACCTGATCGAGAACTTCGAGCCCCCGAAACTGCCGTGGCACCTGCGCCTGTTCACCAGGGTGGCCGGCAACCAGGACCCCGACGGGTCGATGCCGCGCGACATGCGGCTGACCTTCGACAGGGAGGCTCTGCGCGGTGCGGTGCGACGGATGATCGGCTGGGGGCCGGAACGGGTGATCCTGTCGCACGGGCGTTGGTATCGCCGGAACGGGACGGAGGAGTTGCGCCGCGCTTTCGCCTGGCTCGAGCCGGAGTGACGCCGGAATGGCGCTCGGGACTTCGGCGCATGCAATGGATCAGCCGGCGCAGCTTCCGGCAGCACTTGCGTGTCGAGCGCACCACGTCCTGACCTTTCCTTGCAGGTGAAGGCGGTTCGCGGCTGACCATGCGTGAAACGCGCGGCCGCGGCCCTACGTTGTCGAGAACCGACCCCGAGCGAACACGGAGACAGTGCCAATGCTGCGTATCCTCATCGCCTGCTTCGTCCTTTTCCTTGGCCCGATCCTAGCCCATGCACAGGAAAGGGTCGCGCCCAACCCTGACATCGAGGCCACCATCGCAAGCCAGTTCGACGCGTTCCGCGGGGGGGACGTGGCCGAGGCATGGCGCTACGCGAGCCCGAACATACAGCGCCTTTTCGGCAACCCGCAGACCTTCGGGCGCATGGTCGAGAACGGCTACCCGATGGTCTGGCGGCCCGGGCAAGTCGATTTCATCGACCTGCAGTCCCTCGGCGGTATCCTTGTCCAGAGGGTGCAGGTTATCGACGGTTCAGGCCAGGCACATTATCTCGGCTACCAGATGATCGAGACCGAGGAGGGCTGGCGCATCAACGGCGTCCAGATTCTTCGTGCGCCGCAGGTGGGCGCCTGAGCGCGGTTAACCTTCACTTGTGCGAGAGAAGTTGGACAGCCCGGCGTCCGGCGCGGCGGCCGGACCCAATCGGTCGCATTCGAGGCGGCCTTGGCCGGGGTGCCCCGTCCGCCCATTGGGCCGCTAGGCAAACGTGTAACCCGGCGAACACCGACGGTCCGGCACTGATCCCGCCGGCCCTTTTGGGGCGGGCGGGCAAGGGGCGGCATTCGATCCGGCTCATCTGGGCCGAGCCCGTGCGCGGCGCCCTCCACCTCTCGGGCGCGCTGCAACACCTGACGAGGGCGCGCTTGGCCCCGGGCTTTTCTCCGGGCCGGGACAGGGCTAGTTCTTGTCGGAGACAACGCGGAGCCCCCGAGATGACCGCCCTTCCGGTCGAGAACGTGCAGGACTATCCCCGGCCGCCGTCGCTCGAGCCCGCGGCCGAGCGGCTGCGCGTCGTGTTCGGCGGGGTTACCATCGCCGACACGACGCGGGGCCTGCGCATCCTCGAGACGCACCACGCGCCGACCTACTACATCCCGCCCGGGGACGTGGTGGCCTCGGCGCTTGTCCCTTCCAGCCGCGAGACCTTCTGCGAGTGGAAGGGCCGCGCCGCGTATTTCGACATCGTGCTCGACGGCCGCAGGTCACCCAACGCGGCCTGGGCCTATCCCGCGCCGGTCGCGCGCTACGCGGGTCTGAAGGACCACCTGTCGTTCTACGCGGGCTCCGTCGACGAGGCCTGGGTGGGCGACATGCGGGTGCAGCCGCAGCCGGGCGACTTCTACGGCGGCTGGGTGACGCCGAACCTTGCGGGACGCATCAAGGGTGCGGCGGGGACCCTGCACTGGTAGGGCGCTCGCGGGGGGAGAGATCGCCCGGCGTCATTCGGTAGGCCTTGCCGAACCCGCCGTTGAGGAAGGCCGTCACGGGCACGAGGCGCAAGAGCCGGAAATCCCCGAAGTCGTAGTAAAGCTGCGCCTTGGGGTAGAGGCCGAGATAATGACCGCGCAGCGCCGCCTTGTCCGCCGCTTCGGCCCGGGCCTGCAGCGTGAGGCGGGGATGGGTCAGCGGATCGCCCCGGTCGCCCGGCGCGCCCAGCAGTAGCGAGCACGCGGGGTTGGCGTCCAGCGCGGCGGTGTGGCTCGAGAGCGTCGAGACGAGCGTGAGCGGCACGCCGTCCTCGCCGGGCACGACAGCGATCCGGGTGACCATCGGTGTGCCGGTCTCGGGGTCGATCACGCCGAGCGCGCCGTGCCGCGCCCCGGCAATCAGGTCGCGCGCGAGGTCGCGGGCCTCGTCGTCGGTCGGGCGGATCGGGTCCGTGGCCTTCTCGGTCATGCCCGGCAGACTAGCAGGAGCCGCGGCAGCCTTCTAGAACTCCTGCCAGATCGATAGTGACAGGCCGACAGCGTCGCTCCCCTCGACGGCGGCGTGTCCGCCCGCCTGGATCGAGGTCCGGCGCGTCAGCGCGAAGACGAGCGAGGGGCGCAGCGAGACCACCGGCTCGGCGCCCGGCCAGTCCTCCGCCTTGACAGCGAGGATGCCCGCGAGGCGCTCCGTCATGTTGAGGCCGAAGGTCAGTTCGCCCTGCCATATTGGATCGGTTTCCTCCGAAGCCCCGCGGCCCGCCCCGAGAAGGGCGTGGGCGTCGAGCGAGATCCATCCGCCCTCGTGCCCGACCGTTTCGTCACCGACCGGGCGGGACCACGAGCCGAACCCCCACCCGACCGAAGCGCCGACGCGTGCGATCGCTTGCCTCCCCTGACCCTCGACCGCACGGTCTCCGGCGCCCACGTCGAGGGCCAGTTGCCAGCGACTGTCGGGACGCGTGACGGTGTAGCGCAGGAAGGCCACGCTCATTCGCGAGACCTCGCCGAACTGCAGGTCGATCGCGCCGGTCAGGCGGGGCGTGATCCCGATCTCGCCGTAGAGCGAGGTCGTCCGTTCCGGGTCGACTGCCACCGTTCCGTAGGTGAGGGCCTCGCCGATGTCGCCGAGGCTTTCCTCGGCGCTGCGGGTCACCGACAGGAACACGTTTCCCGCCCCTCGCGCCCAGGGGCCGGCCTGCGCGGCATGGACGAGGAGACACGTGGCCGCCACTCCGGCAGCCAGCCGGCCCGATACCCTCCCGCGCGTGCGCAAGAAGGCCCGGACAGCCCGAATCGTGGCGGCAGGGCAACGCATGGGACGAGAATCGGAGACGCAGGGTTAACAAACCCCTAATGCGGAATGCGGCATCTTGCGCAGTTCCAAGGCGTGGGGCAGCCTTTGGCGTTGCCAACAGTCGCCTGGGGAGGAGATGGCATGGCGCTTGTCGATCCGCTCGATGAAGAGGGGATGGACCCCGATCTCCGCGAGCACGTGCAGTTCTTCAAGGGACCGCTCGGAGTGGTGCCCAATTCGGTGCGGACCATGGCTCACCGCACGCCCATCGCGCGTGCCTTCACCGATCTCAACGTCGCGGTGATGTCCGACTACGGGTCCGTCGCGCCGGAGTTCAAACGATTGCTGGGCTATGTCTCGAGCTTCGCCTCGGGCTGCCTCTATTGCCAGGCGCACATGATTCTCGCTTCCGAACGCTTCGGCGCCTCGGAGGCACGGCTGGCGGACGTGTTCGACTTCGAGGGCAGCCCGCACTTCACCGAGGCCGAGAAGGCCGCGCTCGCCTTCGCGCAGGCCGCGGCGGCGGTGCCCAATGCCGTGACCCGGGACGTCGGCGCGCGCCTCAGGACGCACTGGGCGCCCGAGGCGATCGTGGAGATCATGGGGGTGGTCGCGCTCTTCGGCTATCTCAACCGCTGGAACGATTCGATGGGCTCTGCGCTCGAAGACCTGCCGATCGAGAAGGGCGAGGCACGGCTTGCCGGTGCGACCGGCTGGTCCGTGGGCAAGCACCGATGAGCGAACTGACCGGACAGGTGCGCGCGGCGCTGGCCGAGCGACTTGCCGGTCGCACCGACCGCATGGGCTATTTCTGCGAGCCCTTCCGGCCTGCAACCGGGCCGCTCGCCGACCGGGTGCTGAAGCCCTACCGCGCGGGGCGCGACCCCGAACTCCTCGAACAGCTCGCACGGCGCCACGAGACCTATCTCGACTGCCTCCGCCGCGCCGGTCTGGCCCTGCCGGAGACGCGGCTGCTGCTGATACACGAGAACGGCGTTCTGCGACCGGTTGTGGTGCAAGAGGCTGTGCCGCACGAGAAGGTCCTCGCGCGGCTCGTGCCCGCGGCCACCCAACCGGTTGCGCTCGCCGCGCTCGAGACCGTGGCCGATGCGGTCTGCGCCTTCTGGTCGGGTATCGCACAGCGGTCCGAGCGGATCGGCCTGCACGCGACGCCGCACGCATTCGCGCTCGATGCCGAAGATTGTCCGGTCTTCCTCGAAACCTTCCCCCCGCTCATCGGCTACAGCCGGGAGGAGATGGGGCGTCTTCTCATGCGTTTCTCCGAATCAGGGCTGATCCGTGGGATCGGGACGATCCTGCCCGGCCGCATCCGCGAGATTCAGGATCCGTGGTATTCGCTGCCGGGCAACCTCGGCCTGCTCGTGGAAGGCGCGCGGCGCCTCCGTCCGCAGGACGCGCCCGCGATCATGTCCTGGGCCGAGCGCTTCGCGGCGGAGAGGCTGGAGCCATCCGACCGGTCCGCCCTGGTTGCCGCCCTGTCGCGCCCCCGCCCGCGTGTGGGCGGCGAACGGGCGGCACGCCGCTTTGGCTTCGGCCTGCGTCCGAATGCCTGACGCGCCAAGCGAGCGCGGGGTGTCGCCGGACATGAAGATCGTCCTCGTGGCGCCCGAGATCCCCGGCAACACCGGCACGATCGGCCGGACCTGCGTCGCGCTCGACATCGAACTGGTCCTGATCCGGCCCTACGGCTTCGAACTGTCGGACAAGACGGTGCGGCGCGCGGGACTTGACTACTGGCGGCACGTGCGTCTCGCCGAATACGACAGCTGGTCGTCCTTCATGGCCGACCGCGCGCCGCCGTCCCACCGGCTGTTCCTGTTCGAGGACGACGGTACGGCCGGCACGGTCTACGACCCCGACTATCCTGCCGATGCCTTTCTCGTCTTCGGCCGCGAGACCGAGGGGTTGCCGCGTGACATCCTCGCCGCCCATGCCGACCGTGTCTTTCGCCTGCCGATGCGCAGCCCGCACATCCGGTCGCTCAATCTCGCCAACGCGGCCACGGCGGTGGCATACCAGGCGATGCGGCACTGGCTGGCCTGATACATTGCGCGCAAACGGGAAACGGCCCGTTTCCGATCCGTGGGTAGATGCAGGCGACCGGGAGGGCTACGAGAATATGATGAAGTCGTGACCGGATCGGGCCGAATTTCGGGCCTGCAGGTGACCGGCCCCGACACTGCGCATTTCGAACGAGGACCTTTCCATGGGCATTATGCATCGCTTCGCCGCCGACACTCTCGGCATCGTCAACATCGACCGCTTCACCTTCGGTGCCGCCGGGCTCGGCATGTCCGTGGCAGCGATCTACCTGCTGGCCTTCGGCACGGCCGCCTTCGGCTGAAGCACCCCGTTTCGCGCAGGCTGGCAGGACGGTCCATGCACGGCTAGGCTTCGCCCAGGAGGAGCCAGCCATGCCACGCATCACGCAGGACGCCAGCTTTCAGACCGTCATCACCACCTTCGAGACCTCGCCGGGCAACTGCGCCGACCTGATCGACGCGCTCGGCGCGACCTATACCGAGTTCATCTCGAAACAGCCGGGATTCGTCTCGGCGGCGCTGCACGTCAACGATGCGCAAACCCGGGTCGCCAACTACAGCCAGTGGCGCGACCGTGACGATTTCAAGGCGATGCTCAAGACCGAGGAGATGCGTGCGCGGAACCGGCGCATCAGCGCGCTTTGCCGGAGCTTCGAGCCGGTGATGTACGAGGTTTTCGCCACACACGACGCCGAGTGAGGAACACGCGCCCATGTCCGACGAGACTGCAGCCGACCAGAACGGACCGCCGCGGAAGGGAAGTCCACCCCCGGGCCTCGACGCGGAGGTGCGGGCGCTGCGCGAGGAGCTCGCCTTCCTGCGGCGGCACAGGATGTTCGCGCTCTACCAGTCCGTCCCGCGGGTGCTGTTGTTCCGCTTCCTGAGCGGCATGGCCGCGGGGCTCGGCACCGTGATCGGGGCGACGCTCCTGCTGTCCATCGTCGTCTGGACGCTGAGCCAGATCGAGTTCGTCCCCATCATCGGCGAATGGGCGGTCAGCGTGGCGGCCGAGATCGAGCGGATCCTCGAGGGCGGCGAATAGGGCGAGGTCGGTCACGGCAGCACGTAGATGCCGACCGACAGGGACTCGACCCGGTGGGAGCCGAGTCTCCGGGCGCCTGTCAGCCAGTCCGGCGCATCGTCGGCGGTCTCCTCGTCCACGAGCAGCCCGAGGGGGCGCGGCGCGTCCGCGATGGCCGCGGTGGTCGCCTCCGCACCGTAAAGATAGGAATGTGGCCGATCGAGGTGCCAGGAGAAGGTGCCGCGGTAGATGTCCACGACGATCACGGGCGCCGCGCCGGGCAGTTCTGCCGTAAGCGCGGCCACGGCCGGGCCGGGGTCGAGCACGCGGTTCATGTCCTCGCTCAGCGTCGCCTTGAGCCCGGTGAAGAGGATTGCCGTCGCCGCGATCACCGACAGGATGCGTCCGCGCCCCGCGAGCAGGATCGCCGGAACCAGCGCCGCCGTGGCCGCGAGGCCCCAGAGTGCGAAGGCGCGGAGCCGCTCGGCCGTCGTCTGCTCCAGCGCCTCGGCGAGCCACGCAGCGCCGCTCGCCGCACCGAACAGGAGCGCGCCGAATGCTGCGGCCACGACGAGCGCGGCCGCGGCCATGACGGCGCGCGGCGCCCACGGCGCACGCTCCTCCGCCCGGTCGAGCGCGATGGCGAGGCAGAGTGCAAGGGGCGGCAGGACCGGGAAGAGATACTTCGCGCTCTTCTGTGCCACCGACTGCATCACGACGAGGGCGACCAGCGTGTAGACTGCCCAGAGGACCGCCGTCCGGTTCCGGCGCAGCCCCGCGCCGCGCAGCGCGGGTGCGAGGACGAGCCAGGGCAGCAGGATCAGGGGCAGGGCGGTGATATAGGTCGTCCAGGGCTTGCGGCCGTCGACCGACTCGAGTGCGCGCTCGACGATCTGGACTTCGACGATGTTGACCATGGCGGGCCAGCCGAATGCCGCCACGAGCGCCGCGAACCAAGCCGCCACCAGCGCCGCCGCGACAAGGAGCGACAGCGCGAAGCCGCCTGACCAGAGCTGCCGTGCGCGCCCGGTGACAAGCGCCGCCGCGATCGCGCCGCCGATCGGGAAGATCACGCCGAAGGGCCCCTTGATCAGCACTGCGAGCCCGGACAGCACCCCGCCCGCGACGAACCATCCCCGCTGTCGGTCTGCATCGAGTGCACGGGCGTAGGCGGCAAAGGACAGGAGAATGGCCCCCGCGAACAGCGGGTCCATCCGGAGCGTCAGCGCATAGAAGCCCACGAAGGGCAGGGACAGGAGGATCAGCCCCGCGCGCTCGGCGAGGCGCTCGGTCGTGCCGAGCCAGCGCAACGCGACGTGCCCCGCCACGGCGAAGATCAGGACCGTGACCGCGTTCACCGCGAAGTAGGTGGCCGGCGACGGACCGGCCAGCTCGGCGCCGGCGCGCAGCGCCATGAAATAGACCGGGCCCTTGTCCAGATAGGGCGATCCCGCGATTGTCTGGGTCAGCCATGCCTCGCGGGCGATCATCTCGTTCACGATGCCGCCATAGCGGACCTCGTCGCGGTAGAAGAGGACCCGTGCGCCGATGAAGGGCAGGGTATAGGCGGCCACCGCCACCACGTAGAGCGCGAACGCGCGCAGGCCGATGGGAAGACGGGGACCGGTTCTCTGCATCTGCGGGCGCCTCCTCGGCCATGCCGTCCTGCTGTCTTCCGCGACCCTCTACCGGCTGGCGGCGCGGAGGCAAGGCCGGGAAGGCGCGACTTGCCCGCTGCTTCCGCGCGTGCTTACCCTTGAGCCAACCGCGAAAAGGAGACTTGCCGATGAAATGCCCGGTGGATGGAGCGACGCTCGTGATGACCGAGCGGCAGGGCGTCGAGATCGACTATTGCCCGGAATGCCGCGGCGTCTGGCTCGACCGGGGCGAACTCGACAAGATCATCGAGCGCTCCGCCCCGGCCGCCGCCCCGTCTCCGAAGCCACGGGGATATGGTTCGGACGACGCCTATGGCGGCAGCAACCGGAAACGGCGTGGCTCGTTCCTCGACGACATCTTCGATTTCTGAGGCCGCGGCTTCCGGGCGAACGGACGAAAAGGTTCCAACGAGGAATATGCGCGACTTTTCCAATGTCAGCGCTTCCATCTCCCAAATATTTCTGCTATTCACGAAATATGGAAATTATTGTCTCGAATCGTCTCGGAACTCTCGGTCATCCACAGAGGCTCGCCGTCCTGAGGCTGCTCGTCCGGCGCTATCCCGATCGCCTGCCTGCCGGAGAGATCGCCGCGGCGCTCGGGCTGAAGCCCTCGACCCTCTCGGCCTATCTGGCCGCGTTGATGCGGGTCGGACTTGTCACGCAACTGCGCGAAGGCACGTCGCTTTTGTATGCGCCGGACATCGAAACGGTCCGGGAAACCTTCGACTACCTGCTCAACGAATGCTGCCGCGGGCGTCCCGATGCTTGTCCGCCCATCCCCTCGCTTCTCCCAAAAGGGATATCCGCCATGTCCGTCCGACCCTTCCGCGTCCTGTTCATCTGCACCGGAAATTCCGCCCGCTCGATCTTTGCCGAGACGCTCCTGCGCGATCTCGGAGAAGGTCGGTTCGAAGTTCATTCCGCCGGCACCCGTCCGCGGTCCGAACTCAACCCGTTCGCCGTGCAGGTGCTGAAGGACAAGGGGCATGACGTCTCGGGTCTGCGCGCCAAGAACGTGGCCGAGTTCCAGGGGCCGGACGAGCCCGCCTTCGACTTCGTCTTCACGGTCTGCGACCAGGCCGCGAACGAGGATTGCCCGGCCTGGACCGGCCAGCCGGTAAGCGCGCACTGGGGGATGCCCGACCCGGTGAAGGCGGAAGGCACCGACGCGCAGAAGGCGCTGGCCTTCCAGCATGCCTATGGTGCGCTGAGGAACCGTATCCTGACCTTCACGGAGCTGCCCTTCGAGGCGCTCGACCGGATCTCGCTCCAGAACGCGGTCGACGATATCGGTCGCGCCCGGCTCTCGGGCGACATCGGGCGCAATTCCGCGGGGGAGCCCGCATGACCGTCTACGCGCTGAACGGCCTCGGTCGGATCGGGAAGCTTGCGCTGCGTCCCCTGCTCGAGCGGGGGGCGGAAATCGCCTGGATCAACGACGCCGTGGGCGATCCGGCGATGCACGCGCATCTCCTCGAGTTCGACACCGTCCACGGCCGCTGGGGGGCGGATATCGCGAGCGATGCGGACAGCGTGACCATCGACGGGAAGCGCCTGCCCTTCATCGGCACGAAGGATCTCGGCGACCTGCCACTCGACGGCGTGGACGTGGTCCTCGACTGCACCGGCGTCTTCAAGTCCGAGGCAAGGCTCGCGCCGTATTTCGACGCGGGCGTGCGCAAGGTCGTGGTGAGCGCGCCGGTCAAGGACGGTCCGACCGCCAACATCGTCTACGGCGTGAACCATCAGGTCTACGATCCCGACACGCACCGGATCGTGACGGCGGCGTCTTGCACGACGAACTGCCTCGCGCCCGTCGTGAAGGTCCTTCACGAGACCATCGGCATCCGCCACGGCTCGATCACGACGATCCACGACGTGACCAACACCCAGACGATCGTGGACCGTCCCGCGAAGGACCTGCGCCGCGCGCGATCGGCGCTGAACTCGCTGATCCCGACGACGACGGGCAGCGCGACAGCCATCACGCTGATCTATCCCGAACTGAAGGGCCGGTTGAACGGTCACGCCGTGCGCGTGCCGCTTCTGAACGCCTCGATCACCGACTGCGTCTTCGAGATGGAGCGTGCGACGAGCGTGGAGGAGGTGAACGGCCTCTTCCGCGCGGCCTCGGAGGGGCCGCTTCGCGGCGTCCTCGGCTACGAGGAGCGCCCGCTCGTCTCCGCCGACTATACCAATGATACCCGGTCGGGGATCGTCGACGCGCCCTCGACCATGGTCGTCAACGGCACGCAGTTGAAGGTCTACGCCTGGTACGACAACGAAATGGGCTATGCCCATCGGCTGGTCGA
>CAZUVG010000056.1:0-11088 GCA_964623765.1 uncultured Roseicyclus sp. | reverse complement strand
AGCATGGTGGTGGCGGACGAGCCGATCGCGAGCCTCGATCCCAAGGCCGGGCGCGAGGTTCTGGACCTGTTGTGGCGGATCGTCGACGACGAGGGCCTGAGCATGCTGTGCTCGCTGCACCAGCTCGACCTCGCCCGGGAATACGGAGACCGCGTCATCGGGCTGAAAGCCGGCAAGGTCCTGATCGACGCGGCCATGGACAAGATCGACCCGGTTCGCCTCGACGGGCTCTACGAGGGCGCGACCCGGCCCGAGGATGCCGCCGACGCCAGCACCGCCGCAGCCTGAGGCCCGGGAGGCATCATGTCCGACCAGACCCCGACCATTCCCCGGTTCCGCAGCCCCTCGCCGATCGCGTGGATCCTCGCGGTGGCCTTTCTCGCCTTTTTCCTGCAGGGGCTCTGGGCGGCCGACATGTCGCTCGACCGGCTGCAGCGGGGCGCGCTCAATCTCGCGCGGTTCCTCGGCCAGGCAATGCCGCCCGATTTCAGCAACTGGTATGGCATCGCCGACGCCATGTGGGAGACGCTCAACATCGCGATCGTCGGCGTCACCTTCGGCTGCCTGTTCTCGATCCCGCTCGCGATCCTCGCGGCCAGCAACACCAGCCCCAACATGGTGGTGCGGACCATTGCACGCCTCGTGATCGCGGTGTCGCGCACCATCCCCGACCTGATCTGGGCGCTGATCTTCGTCGTTGCGGTGGGCCTTGGCCCGCTTGCCGGGATCCTCGCGATCATCATGGATACCATCGGCTTTGCCGCGCGCTTCTATTCCGAACGCTTCGAAGAGGTCCAGAAGGGGCCGTCGGAGGCGTTGACCTCGACAGGGGCGGGTCGGCTTTCGGTCATCATGGGCGCCATCCTGCCAGAGAGTTTCGCGTCGATGACGGCGACATCGCTTTTCAGCGTGGAAAAGGCGATCCGGTCAGCCGTGACGCTCGGCCTCGTCGGTGCCGGTGGGATCGGGGTGGAACTGTCCACGGCCATGCGGCTTTTCCGCTACGACGACGCTGCCGCGATCATCCTTGTCGTGCTGGTGGCGGTCATCGGGTTCGAACAACTTTCGTCGTCCATTCGCAAGCGGGTCATCTGACGCCTTGATCGCTCATGCGCAGTGACACGCCTGCAACCCGGTCTCACACGTTCCCTTGATCTTCTGGTAGCCCTCGCCCGCGACGAACCCGGCTGCCGCCTCGATCCAGCCGCGCGTCGAGGTGTAGCCGCCGCCGCCCTGCGGGCCGAGAAAGACCGCCGCCCCGTGGATGTCGGCCAACCGCGTGGGGCGGCGTGCGCCGAGCGGAGCGCCGACCATCCCTCCGAGGCCGTCGGAATCTTGACAGGGTGCGATCTCGCCGACCCATCGCGCCAGCGCCCAGACTGTGTCCACGCTCTGGCCCAAGACACCCAGATGATCGTGAGACCGCGACAGCGGGTGGACTCCGTCGGTGGAGAGCGCGCCGAGTGTTGGCTTGAAGCCTACGACGCCATTGAAGGAGGCTGGCCGGACGATCGACCCTTGGGTCTGGGTACCGAACCCGGCGCAGAACATGCCCGCGGCGGTGCCGGCCCCTGCACCCGAGGACGACCCCCCCGGCGTATGCGCGGGATTGTGCGGGTTCACGGTGGGCCCCGAACGGCCGATGGCGAATTCGGTCGTTACCGTCTTTCCCAGCATGATCCCACCGCCCTCGCGCATCGCTCGGACGCAGGCGGCGTCTGCCCGCGGGATGTGACCTTCGAAATACGCATTGTTCATCTGCGTCGGCATGTCGCGCGTGTCGATGATGTCCTTCAACCGCTGGAAGCGCTGGAGCGAGGAGGCCGCGTTTGCCCGGATCCTGGCCGGACTGGCTGCCGAGGAGCCTGAGGAGAAGACCGCGATGATCGACGCGACCTACCTGCCTGCCAACAACGTCTTGCGCGAGAAGATCGCGCGTCGGCTGACGCGGCCCGTGGGGCGGCCCTTCCAGACAAAGGTCAAACGGTTCGGCCCTGCGCGCGGCGACGCCGTCGGTGACCTCGATGCCCTCAAGGACGAGAGGCAACCGGCGGGTCCCGTACCGCTGGCGCCGGGTCTTCGACGCGGCACGGACCAGGGTGAAGACCATGAGCCTCCCCGTCTTCTGCGACAGCGCCCCGGTCCGTGTCATTCTCCGGTGGGCGCGAACCGTCGCCATCGTCGCCCGGAGCGGGGCGGGATGGCGCCGTCCGGCCGGAGCTTCGGGTTCCGGCGTCGGGTCGGCGGCTGTCGCCGGGAGATCGAGGCGGCGAAAGTCCTGACGAGCGCTCAATCGGCCTTCGCCAGGGCCGCGGTATAGTCGCGCCAGCCGCCGAACGGGGTGATGTCCTCGGCGCCCTCCGTCGCGTCCGACTCGACGAGGAAGCCCTTGACGGCCGTCCCGTCGTCCAGTTCGATCGTGCCGATGCTGAGCGGCGCAGGAACGCCTGCGACGAGGCTGCCGAACGCGGTCTCCGGAAGCGCCCAGACCTCGAGCCGTATCCGGCCCCTGCCCTTTCCGCGCAGGAGGCCCGGCCGCGCAGGCGGCCCCCCGCGAAGGGCGAACAGGCGGTAGGCGGGCGCCGTGCGGCCCGCGCGGAGCAGGCGCCCGCCCCGTGCGGTCAGTTCGTGGTTGAGCGGCATGCCCGACAGGTGCGCGCCGACCACCGCAATCTCCACCTCGCCCGGCATCGCCGCGGGCCCGGCCTCCGGGACCGTCGGAAGGGCATGCCCCGTCGCCCCCGCCCGGTCGGCCGAGGCGCGGTGCAGACGTGCCCCGACCGCTGCGGCGAGGCTGTCCTGCCCGGCGCGCGCGAGCAGCGTCACGCTGCCCGGACGGCCGTCGTCCTGCATCCCCGTCGGCACGGCGATGCCGCAGAGGTCCATGAGGTTGACGAAGTTGGTGTAGGTGCCGAGGCGCGCGTTGGGCGTGACGGGGTCCGCCTCGATGTCGGCAAGCGAGCAGACCGTCGGAATGCTCGGCACCGCCAGGAGGTCGACGCTGTCGAGCAGGGGGGCGGCCCGGCGCCTGAGTTCTTCCAGCCGGTAGATGCCGCGGAACGCGTCGGCGGCGGAAAGACTGTCGGCCGCGCTGACGATCCGGCGGGTGACCGCGTGCAGGGCTTCCGGCTCGCGGCGCAGCAGGTCCTCGATCACGGTCATCCGCTCGGCAACCCATGCGCCCTCGTAGAGCATCGCGGCGATCTCGAAGAACGGCGTGAAGTCGTGCTCGATGATCCGCGCACCGACGCCTGCCAGCCGGTCCAGCGCCGCCGCGAAGTCCGCCTCGCGCGCCGCGTCGCCGAAGAACTCCCGCGTCGCCGCGTCGGGCACGCCGATGCGCAGCGCAGGCGGCGGGGCGGCAAGGGGCGGCACGGGGACCGCGCGGGAATACGCGTCGACCGGATCGTAGCCGGCGGCGGCTCGGAAGGCCGCCCACGCATCCTCGACCGTCAGCGCGAAGATCGAGACGGTGTCGAGCGTCCGGCAGGCCGGCACGACCCCCGTGGCCGACAGCGCGCCCAGAGTGGGCTTCAGCCCGACGATATTGTTGAGCGCGGCCGGCACGCGGCCGGAGCCGGCCGTGTCGGTGCCCAGCGCGAAGGGCACGATGCCGCGCGCCACCGACACCGCCGAGCCCGACGACGAGCCGCCGGGCACCAGCGCGGGGTCGATCGCGTTGCAGGGCACGGGATAGGGCGTGCGGGTGCCCACGAGTCCGGTGGCGAACTGGTCGAGGTTGGTCTTGCCGAGGGGGATGGCGCCGGCCGCGCGCAGGCGGGCGACCACCGTGGAGTCTTGCGCCGCGTCGTAGGCGAAGGCCGGGCAGCCGGCGGTGGTGGGGCAGCCGGCCACGTCGATATTGTCCTTCACCGCGAAGGGCAGGCCCCAGAGCGGGAAGGTCACCGGGTCGAACGGGGGCAGCGCTGCGGCGTCGGCGGCGAGGTCGGCAGCGGGCCGCAGGTGCAGGAAGATGCCGGGGTCGTCGGCCGCTGCCACGCGGGCCAGCGCCTCCTCAATCGCCGCGAGAGGCGAGAGGCCCGCGGCGTAGGCCGCCTGTAGCGAGGCGATGTCGAACGGCAGGTCGGAGAGAGTGGTCACGAATCGTCCTCCTCGTCGAGAAACCGCACCGGGCGCTCCCACTGGATCAGCACCACGCATCCCTCCCTCGACCAGACCGAATGCACGGTGCCCGCGGGGTTCAGCACGAGCGTGCCGGCCGGGTAGTGCCCGCGCTCGTCGCTCTGCACGCCCTCCAGCACGAGGATCGTCTCGAGCCCGGTATGCGCGTGCCGCGGCACTGACGCTCCGGGCGCATAGCGCAGGAGCGCAACAGCAGGATCGGGCGCGCGCAGCTGGCAGATGTCGACGCCATGCCGGAACGGGACGAAGCGCATCCGCCGCCAGCCGCCGTCGGCGAGCCCGGCGAGGTGGCTGGGGCCCTCGACGGCCTTATCCATGCGCAGCCTCGGCGCGGGCGAGCGCGGCGGCGATCTGGTCGACCGTCGCGGTCCAGCCGACGATGGCGCCCTGGGCGCGGATCATCTCCAGCGTGGCGGCCCTGAAGGCGGGGAAGTAGCTTTCGGTCGCGTCCTCTGCGAGCAGGCACTCGAATCCGCGGTCGTTGGCCTCGCGCATGGTGGTCTGCACGCAGACCTCGGTGGTCACCCCGGCGAGGATCAGGCTGCGCGTGCCCAGCCGGGCGAGGTGATCGGGCAGGTCGGTGGCGTAAAAGGCGCCCTTGCCGGGCTTGTCGAGCACGATCTCGCCCGGGGCGGGAGCGAGCTCCGGCACGATTTCCGCTCCTGGCTCGCCGGCGATCAGGATGCGGCCCATCGGGCCGCGATCGCCGATGCGAAGCGCGGGCGTGCCGCGCTCGCGCTTGGCAGGCGCGCAATCCGACAGGTCGCGGCGGTGGCATTCGCGAGTGTGGATGACGGGCAGCCCGGCGGCGCGGGCGGTCGCGAGCAGCCTGGCGACGGTCGGGACGATGGCCTGCAGGGGGCGAACATCGTTGCCGAGCGCGGCGCCGAAGCCGCCCTCCTCGATGAAGTCGCGCTGCATGTCGATGACGATCAGCGCCGTGGCGGCGGGATCGAAGCGGAAGGCAAAGGGCTGCGCGCCCGCGATCGCTCTCATGCGTGGCCCCCCATGTGGTGGCCGATCTCGGCGCGGTCGGCCTCGGCGGCCGGCCGGTCGTAGGCGATGCGGCCCTCCGACATCACCAGCACGCGGTCAGCCAGTTCGATGATCTCGTCGAGGTCTTCCGACATCAGCAGCACCGCGGCACCTGCGTTGCGCGCCGCCATGATCCGGGCGCGGATCTCGGCGACGGCGGTGAAGTCGAGCCCGAAGCACGGGTTCGAGATGACCAGCAGGTCGACCTCGCCGGTCAGCTCGCGCGCCAGCACCGCGCGCTGGACGTTGCCGCCCGAGAGCGCGGCGATGGGCGCGTCGAGCGAGGCGGCCTTGACCTTGAACTCGGCCACCAGATCAGCCGCGCGGCGGCGCATCTCGGCCCCCGACAGCCAGAAGCGCGTGCCGCTGCCGTTCAGGTCGAAGCTGCGAAAGCCCATGTTCTCCGTCACCGACATGCGCGGCGCGCAGGCGGTGTGCAGCGGCTCTTCGGGCAGGTAGCGGACGCATTTCACGCGCGCCTCTTCCCGCGTGGCGCCGTAGGGGGCGCCCTTGACGCGGATCTCGCCCGCAAGCGGCGGGCGCTGGCCGGTCAGCACCTCCATCAGCTCCATCTGGCCGTTGCCCGAGATGCCGGCGACGCCCACGATCTCGCCGGCCCGCACGGTAAGCGCGTCGATCGCGATCTCCTTCAACCCGGACCGATCGCGGGCGCGTACGCTCTCGACCTCCAGCACCGGCGCGCCGGTCTCGCCGGCGCGAGGGGCGGGCTCGGCCAACTTGGCGTCGCCCATCATCAGGCGCGCCATGTCGCCATGGGACAGGTCGGCCACGCGGCCCCCGCCCACGAGACGCCCGCGGCGCAGCACCGAGACGTCGTCGGCATAGGCCGTCACCTCGCGGAACTTGTGGGTAATCATCAAGACGGTGATCGTGCCCGCCTCGCAGAGCGCGCGCACATGGCCCAGCACCTCGTCGGCCTCGTCGGGCGTCAGCACCGAGGTCGGCTCGTCGAGGATCAGGAAGCGGCGGCCCAGATAGAGCTGCTTGAGGATTTCCAGCTTCTGCTTCTCGCCCGCCGAGAGCGCCCGCACCGGCTGGTCGAGCGGCACGGCGAAGGGCATGCGCGCCATGAACGCTTCGAGCCGGGCGTTCTCCGCGCGCCAGTCGATCACCCGCGGCGCGTCCTCGCGCGCGATCACGAGGTTCTCGGCGGCGCTCAGCGAGGGGACGAGCGTGAAATGCTGGTAGACCATGCCGAGGCCGAGCGCATGGGCGTCGCGCGGGTCGGCGACGCGGGCCTCGCGCCCGTCCACCAGCATCTGGCCCGAGGTAGCGTGGTAGAAGCCCATCATGCACTTCACCAGCGTCGACTTGCCGGCCCCGTTCTCGCCCAGCAGCGCGTGGACCTTGCCGGGGGCGAAGCGGATCGAGACATCGTCGAGCGCGGTGAAGGCGCCGAAGCGCATCGTCATGCCCAAGGTCTCGACGCCGAGCGCGCCGCGTTCGGTATGGGTGGGCGAGCTCATGGCAGGGCCGCGACCAGGGCGTCGCTCGTGGCCACCGCGCCGAACACGCCGCCCTGCATCGTCACCATCTTCAGCGCGGCCGCGTGGTTGCCCGTGTCGGTCGCGCCGCAGCAATCGGCCAGCACGAGGCATTCGAAGCCCCGGTCGTTCGCCTCGCGCATGGTGGTGGAGACGCAGACATCCGTCGTGATCCCGCAGAGCACGAGGTTGTCGATGCCGCGCGTCCGGAGGATCAGCTCGAGATCGGTCGCGCAGAAGCTGCCCTTGCCGGGCTTGTCGATGACGGTCTCGCCGGGCAGCGGAGCGAGTTCGGGGATGATCTCCCACCCCGGCTCGCCCCGCACGAGGATCTTGCCGCAGGGGCCGGGGTCGCCGATGCCCGCGCCGATCCGCTGCGAGCGCCAGCGCTTGTTCGCCGGCAGGTCCGACAGGTCGGGGCGGTGCCCTTCGCGCGTATGGAAGATGTGGTAGCCCTTCCCGCGCATCGCTTGGAGCACCGCCCCGATCGGCTCGATCGGCGCGCGGGTGAGCGACAGGTCATAGCCCATCGCGTCGACATAGCCGCCCTTGCCGCAGAAATCCGTCTGCATGTCGATGACGATGAGCGCCGTGTTCTCGGGCCGCAGGTCGCCGTTCCAGGGCCAGGCATAGGGGTTTGCGTCGACCGTGTGCTGCACCGCGTCCTTCATTCCGCCGCCTCCTGCGTGCCCCCGCCAAAGAGGCGCGTGGGCTCCGGGAAACCGCAGGTCGTCCCGTCGGTCACCTGCACCTCGTTCTCCCAGGGCAGGCGATAGCGGCCCGCGGCGAGGTCGTGCATGTAGGTGTAGGGGCAGTCCTGCGCCCCGCCCTTCACCGCGACGAAGCCGCGATGGCCGAGCTGGTAGATGTTGTTCTCCACCCCCCATGTCGCGCGCGCCTCGCGCACGAGGTCGGGGCGTACTTCGGCGGTGATGATCTCGTCGGCGCGCCCCGACGTGCCGTGGGCCAGCACCGTGCCGTCGAAGTTCACGATCATGCCCTCGCCCATGGAGTCGAACGTCCCGTCCGAGCCGCACATGCAGACATTGGCGGCGACCATCAGGTTGCAGAACGCGTTGCTCTGGTTGGTGAAGCGCCACGAGTCGCGGATCGGCGCGGTGTAGCCCGCCGTGCGCAGCATGATCTCGGCGCCCTTGTAGGCGCACTCGCGCGCCATCTCGGGGAACATCCCGTCATGGCAGATGATGAGCGCGAGCTTCGCCCCCTTGGGCCCGTCGATCACGGGGATGCCGAGGTCGCCGGGCTCCCACGGCTCGACCGGCACCCAGGGGTGAAGCTTGCGGTAGTAAAGCTGCACCTCGCCCTGCGGGTCGATGACGATGCCGGTGTTGTACGGGTAGCCGCCCGGGTTCGCCTCCATGATCGAGAAGCAGCCCCAGATGTCGTTGTCGATGCAGGCCTGCCTGAAGGCGGCCACCTCGGGGCCGTCCATCGCGCACATGATCTCCGGGTTCGTGTCCATCGACAGCCCGTGGAGCGCGTATTCGGGGAACACGACCAGATCCATCGTGGGCATGTTGCGCCGCGCCTTGCCGACCATCTGCACGATCTTGTCGGTCTGCGCCGCGAGGTCGGCCTGCGTCTCAACCACCGGCAGCTGGAGCTGCACCAGCCCGATGACCACGCCGTTCGGACTCTTGTTCAGCCCCCCCAATCCGTTCATGGCTTTCTCCCTATTTCGTGATGGACAGCTCGGCCGGCGCGCCCGAAATCGCACGGGTGGGCGAGGAGGTGGCGATCAGCACGGCGAGGGTGAGGACGTACGGCGCAGCATAGAAGAGGTAGTAGCCCTCGCTCACGCCCACCGATTGCAGCGCCGGGCCGAGCGCGCCCGCGCCGCCGAAGAGGATCGCCGCCCAGAAGCAGGCGATCGGGTTCCACCGGGCGAAGATCACCAGCGCCACCGCCATCAGGCCCTGGCCCGAGGAGATGCCCTCGTTCCAGCTGCCGGGGTAGAACAGCGACAGGTAGGCGCCGCCGACGCCGGCGAAGGCGCCCCCCGCCGCCGTGGCCAGCGTGCGGATCACCGCCGGGCGCAGGCCCATGGCGCGGGCGGCGTCGGTGGAGTCGCCGACGACCCGGATCAGGAGGCCGATGCGCGTGGCGCGGAACATCCACCACAGCGCCACGGCCGCGACGATGCCGATGAGAAACAGCACGTTGACGCGCAGCGCCGCCTGCACCTGCGGGCTTTCGGCCCACCAGCCCAGAGCGATCGCCGGAAGGTCGGGCGCGACGGGCTGGATGAACGGCTTGCCGAAATAGAACGCCAGCCCCAGTCCGAGCAGCATCAGCGCGATCCCGATGGCGATGTCGTTGACCCGCGGCAGCGAGCACAGCACCCCGTGGACGAGGCCGAAGACCGAGCCCGCAGCGGCCGCCGCCAGCACGCCTGCCCAGGCCGAGCCGGTCAGGTAGGCCACCGCGTAGCCCGACATCGCGCCGAAGACGAGCGTGCCCTCCAGGCCGAGGTTGATCCGTCCCGACCGCTCCGTCAGCACCTCGCCCAGCGAGACGAAGAGGAATGGCGTCGAGACGCGGATCGCGCCGCCGAGGATGGCGAGCGGGATCGCCCAGAGGCCGAGATCGCCCTCCATCATGCGGCCCTCCACCGCTCGGGCGCGAACACCCGGAAGCGGCCGTAAAGCGTCTCCGAGGCGAGAATGGCGACGAAGACGAAGCCCTGCAGCACCAGCACGGTGGCGTCGGGCAGGTCCATCCGGCGCTGCACGAGGCCCGAGGACGCCTCGAAGCCGGCCAGCAGGATCGCCACCGGGATGATGGCGAGCGGGTTGTGGCGCGCGAGGAAGGCCACGAGGATGCCCGTATAGCCGAAACCCCCGGCCAGCGAGGCGTTGGCCGAGCCGTGCACGGCCGCCACCTCGATCATGCCCGCGAGCCCGGCGCAGGCGCCGCCAAGCGCGGTGAAGCCCACGATGAGCCGGCCGACGGGCAGCCCCTGCACCTGCGCCGCCCGCACGTTGCCACCGGCGATGCGCGCGGCAAAGCCCCAGGTCGTGCGGTCGATCAGCACCCAGGCGGCGATGCAGGCCAGCACGCCGACGGCAAGGCCCCAGTGCACGTCCATCCCCGGCATGTCGCCGATCCGCAACTGCTCGGCGAGCGGCGCCGTCGACGGTTTGTTGAGCGAGGCCGGGTCGCGCAGCGGCCCCTCCACGAGGTGGTTCATCAACGCGATGGCGATATAGGCCATCAGGAGGCTCGCGATGGTCTCGTTCACGCCGCGGTAGTGGCGCAGCGCGCCCACCGCGCCGATCCAGAGCGCCCCCGCGAGCCCGCCGGCCAGCGCGAGAAGGGGAAGACCCACACCGCCGGGCAGGCCCGCGAAGGCGCCTGCGAGCCCCCCGGCGGCGACGCCGCCCAGCACGACCGCGCCCTCCCCGCCGATCACGACGAGGCCGAGGCGCGCGGGCAGCGCCACGCAGAGCGCGGCGAGCAGAAGCGGCGCTGCCCGCGAGAGCGTGTTCTGCCACGAGAACCACGTGCCGAACCCCGCCTTGTAGACCAGCGCATAGAACTCCGCCGGGGACTTGCCCTGCGTCAGCAGGAACAGGCCGAACACCGCCAGGCCGGCGAGCAGCGCGCCGAGGGGGATCACCACCGCCTCCGACCGGCGGGCCAGCGCGGCCAGCCAGCCGTCGGGCGAGAGCGACGGGCGCAGGCCCGCCCCCATGTCCCGGTCGGTGATCGCCATGACAGACGCCCCTCGGCCCGGCTCAGGAGGTCGAGCCGACGACGCCCTCGACGAGGTAATCCATGCTCTCGAGCGCCACGTCCGTCTCCTCGAAGCCCTGCCCCTCGGTCGCGATCACGTTGCCCCTGTTGTCCTTCAGCGGCCCGCTGATAACGGCGAAGCCGCCCTTCAGGATCTCGGCCTTCGTCGCCTCGAACTGGTTGCGCGCGGCGTCCGACACGGCCGGCCCGAGCGGCGACATCTTGACGAAGTTCTCGGCCAGCCCGCCGCGCACGAAATTGGGGATCGCCTCGCCCGCCATCGTGGCCTCGACCATGTCGGTATAGACCTGCGCCCAGTTCCACTCGGCCCCGGTGAGGTAGGTGTCGGCGCCCAGCGCGGACTGGTCGGCGTGGTAGCCGTTGAGGAACATGCCCCGCGAGGCGGCCGTCTCCATGACCACCTTCGGCCCGTCGACATGGCAGGTGACCACGTCGCAGCCGGCATCGGCCAGCGCGTTGGTCGCCTCGGCCTCCTTCACGGCGAGCGACCACTCGCCGGTGAAGATCACCTGGCAGGTGATCGACGGGTCCACCGCGCGGGCCCCGAGCAGGTAGGAGTTGATGTTGAGCAGCACCTGCGGAATGGGCTTGGCCGCGACGAAGCCGATCTTCTTCGTCTGCGTCGCGT